>CBEVHI010000075.1:0-8589 GCA_965549635.1 uncultured bacterium
CGAACAGGAGGCGTGCGGACCTGATCCCGTAGTCGGCGTAGCAGTTGTTCATCAGCAGGTGCACCTCGTTCGCCTGTTCCCTGAGCTGTCGTACGCGGGGTACCCATTCCTGCAACTCCTCTTCGGAGTAGTCGTAGCGAAACCGCTCGGCTGCGGTGATTCCCTTGCGCTCCCAGTTGGTGGCATTTCGACCGTGGAAGCGCACGTGGGCGATCGGCGCTGTCGCGGCGACGATCGGCGGCACCGAACTGGCGAATCCTTGCGGTTCGTCGACGCAGACGTAGGACAGGCCGTGCTCTCGCAGGAACTCCAGCGTCGCAGCGGAGTGCTCTTCGTCCATCCAGCGCTGCTGTCTGAACTCGACGGCCACGTCGAACTCCTGGAGCTGCTCGGCTGCCCAGGCGAGGTAGCCGAACGAGCCTTGGGCTGGATACACGTACGGTGGGAACTGCAGCAGGATCGTGCCGAGCTTGCCGGCGGAGTGCAGCGGCATCAGCGCCTCGGAGAAGCGGTGGAACGCCTCTGCGACGAACTCTCTGGGAAGGTCCCTGGCGTAGACGTTCCTCTTGGAAGCCAGTTCTTCTGGGAGTGCCTCTCTCAGGTCTTTCCACAATGTTCGGGGAGGAGTCGGATGCTGGGTGAGCAGCCGGAACGCTTTGACGTCGAAGGTGAAGCCTGGCGGCGTGCGCTCCACCCACAGTCCTGCGGTCCGTTCGCTGGGGGGGCCGTAGTAGGTCGAGTCGACCTCGACGATGGAGAACTGGGAGGCGTAGAAGCGGAGCCGCTGCTCAGCGGTGTCGACGTCCGGGGGGTAGAACGCACCGGATTCGAGCAGCGTCTTGTCGGTCCATGAGCAGGTTCCGACCAAGAGACCTGCGTCCGTGGTGGTGGCACCGTCCATGCTGAGAGCGTACGCGTCCTCTGCTTCCTTGTGCGAGAATCAGCGTATGGAGCACCCGAGCATTCAACGGATCAAAGAGGGCTACCGCTGCTTCACCGAAGGAGACTACGAGGGATTCGCCAGGGAGTTCACCGAGGATGCCGTCTGGCATGTCCGCGGGGACACGCCGCTCGCCGGGGACAAGGTCGGCCGGGCTGGTATCCGGGAGTTCCTGAGAACGCTTGCCGAGGACACCGACAAGTCGTTCATGATCGAAGTGCACGACATCCTCGCCAACGATCTGCATACGGTCGTCCTCGCACACACCACCGTCCATCGTGATGAGGGGACCTACACCGCCGACGAGGTCCACGTGTTCTGCACCAAAGGGGAGCAGATCAGCGAGGCCTGGGGCTTCACCTCGGATCCGGAAGGTCGCGGCAAGTTCTGGTTCTGAACAAGCGTTGCGAAATGCGAAGTACGGGCTCGGCGGAGCGAGCTATCCGTCCGCCGGCTGGGCTCCGTTGGTGGAGAGGAGGCGCCGAAGTTGTTCCTTCTGGACGACCCCGGTCGTCCGAAACCGCTGTGTGATCTTCTTGGTGTCGGCCTCGCCCCGCTGCCGTGCTTTGCGCTGGGAACGATCTGATTTTCCAAGCAGTACGAACGTTGGCGTGCCTTTGATCTTGTAGCGCTGCGCGGCGCCAGGAACCTTGCCGACATTGACCTTGAGGACATGTGCAGACCCGCGGAACTCGTGGGCGAGTTCGTCGATGGTCCCGTCCATCGCCTTGCAGGCGGGACACGAGAACTGCATGAAGTCGATCAGGACCGGCTTGCCGTCCGAGGCGAAACGGTCGATCTGCTCGACACTCTTGACGTGGGTTGCTTTGGCGCGCTTGCGGAATGCCATCGGTATCTCTCAACGGGGGACGGGGTGCGAGTATGCCCGGTTTGTCCAGGAACGTCCAACCCTGGCTACCAGCCGCCTCCGCCTCCACCTCCGCCGAAGCCGCCACCACCGAAGCCGCCCCCGCCGCCGAATCCGCCAAATCCTCCGCCGAATCCTCCGCCCGATCCCCAAGAGGATCCTCCTCCGCTGCGGCTGCCGAAGCCGCCCCCGCCGCCGAATCCGCCGAACCAAGAGTTCCGGGGATGGGACCACGACTGATCCCGGTAGACGGGTGTCCATCCGAGTGCGTGATCGGCTCCGCGGGTGATCACCCAGTGGTAGTAGAAGAGGGTGAACGGATCGAAGGCTCCGAGGTCCCGAGGGAGCGGACGCCCCGTCCAGGAGTCGGTCTGCCCACTGGTGCCGGCGTGGGCCAGCTCCGGCGCATAGCGGTCGGCATCGTCGATCGAGGACCGCTCCAGAGCTTGGCGCTGGGCGGCATACGCGAGAGCGAAAGCCCGCGGGCCTCTCGGATCGGAGGCACCGAACGCGGCGGCAGTATCGGCGTACGATCCGGAGAGTCCCAGGTCCGCGAGTGCTCGTCGGGCATCGAGCCATCGTTCGAGGGCGCGCGCCGGTTCCAGGGAAACTGCCAGGATCGCGGCGATCGTTCTGCGGATGTCGCCCGTCACTCCTTCTTCTGACAGTTGATCCGCCAGCTCGTTGTAGGCCTCGACGGATCGCTCCCCATTGCGCACCAGCGTTGCGGCGATCGAGATGGGAAGACCGAGTCGCTTCGCCTCCTCCCGAACCCGCTCGATCTCTTGACGGTTGGTGAGCCCTGCGATTGCCAGCTCGACCGCCTCGACTGGTTCGTACCCGTGTCCGCGGGCGGAGTGGTACGCGTCGAGGAACTCGGTGACAGGGTCGTTGTTGAGGAGGAGGAACGCCGCGACCGCGGGGAGTTCGAGTCCGTCCTGCTGGAGATCCGATCCCTTCTCTTCGAGTTCGATCCGGATCGACTCGTACCGGTTGACCGCTTCAGCGGGGTCATCGGTCACGTCTGCCAGGGCGACGGCGACGGCAGGCCGGGCAAGCGAGTCGGGGAGCTTGGCGTAGATTGCCTCGAGGCGCTCCGACTTGTCTCTCGCTGTCGCGTAGGCGTCCTCCAGGGACTCGATGGACACATCGATCGGATCAGAGCCATCGAGGACGGGACCTGCTTGCAGGAACCGAGTTCCGAGGTCGGTTACTACGGTCAGACCGATGGTGGTTTCGACTGCCGAGTCGGCGAGGGAGAGCGCGAGCTTCCGTTGCGCCTCTGCGATGCGATAGGGGCGCAACGCGTCGACAAGGGAGCGGACATGCCGGCGCTTCACCTCGAAGGAGTCTTCGTCCGTCTCGGCGATGGCGTCCTTCACCGCCTGCTGCACCGAATCCTCCAGGACGGGCTGCTCGCCGCTCGCCCGGAGTTCGAGCGGGATCTCGGTGGGAAGCTGCTCTCGTTTGAGCACGTCGACGAGGCGTCTGGTCCAGAGCGCCGTGAGCGTGTCACGACCGGCAGGGGTGCCGTTCGGGCCCAGCGACTCCAGCGCCAGAAGCGCCAATTCGGTGGAGATGAGCCCGGCTTGCTCTGGCGGTCGGGCTGTCAACTCCTGTGGCAAGGCGAGTTCCTGCCCGGAAGGGCGGAGGCGTGCCAGCTCCCCGTCGACGATCTCCTTCCTACGTCGCGTTGCCGATGCTGCGCGATCGCGACGGGTCTTGGCCGCTCCGGTGCCGACGAGGATCGCACCCGTAGCGAGAACCACGATCCCGAAGATCAGACCGGCAGGTGAAGACGAGGGCTCGTCGGAGGGAGGTTGCTCATTGTCGGTCGGCGGTGTCTCCCCGGCGAACGTCTGCTCGAGTCCTCCCACGATCGCGGCGATGCCACCGTCGAAGTCCCCGGCGGCAAAGAAGCTCCGACCAAGGCCGGCGATGAAGTCGAGTTGCGCCGACGGGATGGCCAAACCGCTGCCTTGTTCGATGGCCGTGAAGCGTTCTCCGAGATCAATGAGCACGACGACGCCGTCGTTGGTCTCCTCGCTGCCGACACCCCAGGCGTTCCCGAGATCCTGGGCAAACTGGTTCGGGGAGCGGCTACCACTGTCGGTAATGACGACGACGGCGATCTCGTGCCCGTACTCCGCGACGACCCTTCCAACGGCTTCTTCGAGACGGGCATCGTCCGTGGTCACACCGGCGGTGTCGGTGACCCACCCATCGCAGGTGATCCCCTCGAACGAAGGACAGGTGGGACCATTCTGCGCGAGCGCGGGTGCTGCCGTGAAAAGCAACAGCGTGAGGGTGGCGACGAGAGACTTCATGGAGTACGAGCCTACCGATTCGGGAGATCAGCAGAGGGGCGCGCCCGCCGCGGGAATCCCTGTCATGGCGCGAGTGTTGTGCGGGTCATGGATCACGACGGCAACACAGCCCATCACATCCTGTCAACGTATCGCACTTGGGCCATCGTCGGACTCTCACCGCGCCCCACGAGGGCGAGCCACGGCGTTGCTGCGTTCCTTCAGCAGAAGGGGTTTCGCATCATCCCGGTCAATCCTGCCGCGGATGAGATCCTCGGGGAGAAGGCCTACCCGGACCTGGCATCCGTTCCCGAGGAGATCGAGGTTGTCGACATCTTTCGCCGCTCGCCGGGCCCGCACGTCGACGAAGCGATCGCGGTTGGAGCGAGAGCGGTGTGGATGCAGCTGGGCGTGATCGACGAGGACGCGGCCGACCGGGCGAGACGTGCCGGTCTCGAGGTGGTGATGAACCGGTGTCCCAAGATCGAGTACCCGCGTCTGCTTGCCGGGTAGGGTCGGAGAGAAGGAGGGGCGTGTGCAGATCTCGAATGTGATCCTTCAGGTCTCCGATATGCAACGATCATTGCTCTTCTATCGGGATACGCTGCAGCTGCCGATGCTGCACGCTTCCGGTGCGTTGGCGTTCTTCGACGGCGGTGGGGTGACCCTTGCTCTCAACGAGTATCCGGGCGAGTTCCCCGAGATCCCCGGGGTTGTCGAGATCGTGCTGCAGGTCGACGATGTGCATGCAGCACATCAGGCCCTCGTCGACAAGGGGGTGGAGTTTCGCGTCGAGCCGCGCGTCGTCACCGAGATGGATGGCCGGAGCTTGCTCGCCGCCGACTTCCGCGACCCCGACGGGCATGTCCTTTCGATCACCGGCTGGGAGTAGCAGCGTCCAGCGTCCAGCTTCCAGCTTCCAGCCAGAGAGTTGCCTCAAGTGGTCTTGGCGTGAGATCTTCGTTGGCTGTTGGCTGTTGGCTGTTGGCTGTTGGCTGTTGGCTGTTGGCTGTTGGCTGCTGGCTGCTGAGGGCGAGCTTGCGAGCCCTGCTATTTCTCCGGTTCCTCGTAGACCACATCCCAGCGGTCGAGGCAGTCCGAACAGCGATAGACGAGTACATCTCCCGGAGCGAAACCTTCCTCAGGTTCGAACGAAATGAGGTGGGCGGTCCCTCCGCACTCGACGCACGTAATGGTCTCATCCATCAGGGCCTCCAATCGCTCATGGGGCGGTTGTCATGCGGCCGCTGCAGGTCCATACCCCCGAAGAAGTACGGGACGTTGCCGAGAGGCTGCAAGTCATCAAACCAGGCTGCACTGGGATCGTATCGAGCGAAGAATGGTCTGCCTACCCAGGACGGATCCCTGGCTTGCAGGAACGAGAGCAGGAACGCCCTCTGTGTCCCCACTCTTGCAGTTCCGTGAACGATGATCTTGCCCGGGGTCGCCGACATCACCGGGCCACGGACCGTCCGGCCGAGCCCGGAGACTCGCCGGTACGCGTCGGTGAAGACTCTGTGTGCCCGGGCTAGCGGGATCTCGAAGTACCGGCGTGCTCCGGTGTCCCTGGCAATGAACATGTAGTAGGGCACGATGCCGAGCTGGACCTGCCGTCGCCACAATGCGGCCCACACGTCCGGATCGTCGTTGATGTGGCGAACGATCGGCGCCTGGGACCTGAGGATGGCGCCCGTGTCCCCGAGACGGGCAACTGCGGCCTGTGCCGCCGGTGTGGAGAGCTCACGCGGATGTGTGTAGTGGAGCATGAGAGCGAGGTGGTAGCCGGACTCGACGACGTGTTCGAGGAGTCGCAGGAGGTCTTCGCTGTCCGGGTCGCTGATGAAGCGATACGGCCATGAGGCGGGGACTTTCGTGCCGATACGGATGGTGGTCAGCCTCCCTGGCCTGCTGTCCAGGATCGGTTCGAGGTACCGGGCCAGAACCTTGCTTCTCATCGTGAGTGGGTCTCCGCCCGTCACGAGGAGATCGGTGACCTCGGTGTGCTCGTCGAGGTATCGAATCAGTGAGTCCACATCCGACGTTGCCATCCGCTCTTCGCCGGTGAACTGGGGCCAGCGGAAGCAGTAGGTGCAGTAGCTGGGACAGGTCTGGCCGCGCGCAGGGAAGAACAGCACCGTCTCGCGGTACTTGTGCTGGATGCCGGGCAGGGGGTGTCCGTCGAGGTAGGCGACATTGAGACTGAGCTGACCTGCGGGATGGGGATTCAACGTGGTGTGGATCCGGCTTGCGATCGCCTGCAGCTCTTCTCGACTGCTCGCGACCTCGAGTTGCCTGAGATCCTCGGCCGCGAGCATTTCGGGCTGCGGGAACAGCAGACGGAAGATCGGGTCGTCCGGCACCCGGTCCCAGTCGATCAGTTCATCGAGTTGGTAGCAGTTCACCCGGAAAGGGAACACGTGTGCCAGCGCCCGCAACCTCTGCCGATCCCGGGTCGTCCAGCTCTCGAGTTGCGGAATCCGGTCGATCCCGGCCCTCCCATAGGCCAGGAATGGAATCGATGCGTTTCTCGTACCCATACTTCAACATACCGAATCCCGCCGTTTCGTGTGAAGCCGCCAGTGGTGTGTCGCTCAATCAGTGTCAGGGGGTCTCCGAGCCGGAGAGACCTGGCAATCATTTGGGCGACGGACAACTAGTCCCCGTTGGTCGTCGTTTCCAGGGGTTCCGTGAAGAAGCGGAGATAGGTGTAGCCGATGACCCCGGCGAGGAAAGACCCGGCGAATATGCCGGTCTTGGCCATGTCGGTGTACTCCGGATGGGTGAACGCCAAGGTCGTGATGAACAGTGCGACGGTGAATCCGATGCCTGCCAGCATGGCCACGCCGAACACGTGGTGCCACGTCGTGTTCTTGGGGAGCTTGCCGATGCCGAGCCACACCGCGATGGCGGTGAAGAGCGAGACGCCGACCAGCTTGCCGACAAGCAGTCCCAGGCCGACTCCGAGCGTCACCCTGCTCGTCAGCTCATCGAGGATGTTGACACCTGCGAAACGGACCCCGGCGTTGGCGAGGGCGAAGATCGGAATGACGAGATACGAGCTCCACGGAGCCAGCTTGTGTTCGAGTCGGTTGAGGGGTGAGATCGACTCTGAGGCGATAGCCGCGACCTCCCTGGCGCTGTGGTCGGCTCTGGCCTGGGAGTATCGCGATGCCTCTTCCGGACCGTACGCCTTGAGGATGTACTCCGTCTTCTCGTAGTACTCCCTGTCGGAGTACATGGCGAAAGCGGGAGTGAGCAGCCCGAGGAATACCCCGGTCAACGTGGGGTGAACACCGGACTCGAGCATGAAGTACCAGATCACGATCCCGACCACCCAGTAGAAGGCCATCGATCGGATGCCGGCACGGTCGGCCAGCTTGACGAGAGCAAACAGAACGATTGCGCCGATCAGATACGCGAGGGCAAGGTCGCTCGTGTAGAAGATGGCGATGACGATGATGCCGCCGATGTCGTCGGCAATGGCGAGGGTCAGGAGGAACAGCTTGGCGCCGAACGGGACCCGCTTAGAAACGAGTGCCAGTACGCCGACCGAAAAGGCGATGTCGGTCGCAACCGGTACCCCCCATCCTCGTGTCGCTTCAGGTCCCAGCGGATGAACGAATGCCAGGAAGATCAGGGCGGGGAAGACCATTCCGCCGAGGGCGGCGAGAACCGGCAGGCCGGCGGCCTTGGGGTCGCGGAGTTCGCCGACAGCGAGTTCGCGTTTGATCTCGAGCCCGACAACGAAGAAGAAGATGGTCATCATCGCGTCGTTGACGACTTCTCGAAGAGTCTCGTCCAGGGCAAACCCGCCGATGTGGACGTTGACAGCGGTTTCCCAGAAGTGCTCGTAGCTCTCTCCACCGGGAAGATTCGCCCAGACGATGGCGATGACGGCGGCCAGCAGCATGAGTACGCCCGAGGACGCTTCGAGCTGCATGAACCGCAAAACGGGCGAGATGAAGATCCTGGGGACGGCTCGCGATGAGTGCAACCAAGTGCGGTGGACTCTCTCTTGGTCAGGCATGATGAGCGAGGCTAGTGAAGACGGCGTGGAGCGCAATATCGGGACTGCAGATAGACCGTTGCGCCGGATATGGTTGTCGCGTGTCCAACGTCCACGGAAGCCGACTCGTACGATCCATCTACCTCGTGCTCGGGGTGTTCTTCTTCGTCTTGGGGGTCGTCGGAACAGTGCTTCCTCTCATTCCGACGACGTTCCCCATCATCCTCGCGGGGTATTTCTTCGCCCGGTCCTCTGAGCGGTTCGATCGGTGGCTGTCGAACCATCGTCTCTTCGGTCCGCTGCTTCGCGATTGGAGGGCGGGTCTTGGCTTCAGTGCGAGAACGAAGATCGTCGCGATCACGGCGATTGCCGTCACGTTCTCCATCACGATCTTCCTGGTCATCGAACACGCCGGGATTCGGGTCGGTCTCTTCGTCCTTGCCCTGGCGATCAGCGCCTACATCCTGCG
>CBEVHI010000076.1:0-8550 GCA_965549635.1 uncultured bacterium
CGGCACACCGGATCCCTATCAGGTTGGCATCGTCGGTGCGGCGCCCCAGGGCTTCGAGGCTGCGCTCGCCGCATCGGCGTCGGCATTCGACCGAGTGGTGGAGACCACGACGTTCGAGAGCGTCAGCGAGGGTGAGGCTGCGTTGGCCGAGGGGGACGCCGACGTGCTGCTCGTCGATGGGACGCAACTCGTGTGGAACGAAGAGCCCCGGCTGCAACTGGGAGCGATTGTCACCGGTGCGGTACAGAGTCTCGACCGGGGCAAAACGATCGCGGATCTCGGTCTGAGCCAGCAGGACGCCACTCGGCTCCTGGCCCCCGATGCACTCGACTCCAGATCGGTGAATGCTCCCGACCCCAGCGACACCCCCAAGCGCATCGCCAGCTACGCCGGGTCGATACTGCTGTACATCTCGATCCTGATGTTCGGTCAGTTCGTGATGCTCGGCGTGATGGAGGAGAAGCAGTCGAGGGTGGTCGAGGTCGTGCTGTCCCGAACGCCTCCCAGCACGCTGCTGGCAGGCAAGGTGCTCGGCATCGGCGCGCTCGGGGTACTGCAACTTGTGGTGCTTGGAGGTGCGGCGCTGCTGACACTGAGCATGGCAAGCGTGGTCAACGTCGACCTGACCGGTATCGGTGGGCGGGTCGCGCTGACGGTCCTGTTCTGGTATCTGATCGGCTACACCCTGTTCGCGGTGATGTACGCGGCCCTGGGAGCGACGATCTCCCGTCAGGAGGACGCTCAGGGGGTTGCCATGATCCCCATCTTGCTGATTGTCCCCGGGTTCTTCCTCTCCATCGTCGCCCTCGAAGATCCCAACGCGCTGCTGCCGCACCTGGGATCCATCATCCCTCCGTTCTCACCGTTCGTGATGCCGACACGCATGACCGTGACCGAGGTTCCCTTCTGGGAGATTGCTCTGTCGGTCGCCCTGATCCTGCTGGCAACCTTCGCTGTGCTTCGTCTCGGCGCCCGGGTATACCAGGGCTCGATCCTGCGGATCGGGGCGAAGGTGCGACTGCGCGACGCCCTACGTGCGGGCAACGAGCGCTAGTCGGCTGACAGCTGTCAGCTGACAGCCAACAGCTGACAGCCAACAGCAAGAGTGCGATGCCGGCCGTGATACGAACTACGAAACACGACTCGCGGAGCGAGTTTCTAATATCGCCACAGGAGGTGCGCGTGAGCGAGAAGATCGGGTTCATCGGCATGGGGATCATGGGAGCCGGCATGGCTCGCAACCTCATCGACAAGGGTTTTGACGTCACCGTGTGGAACCGCACCCCGGAGCGCATGGACACGCTCATCGAGGCCGGTGCGACTGCGGCCACATCACCCCGTGACGTCGCTGCGCGGACCGACATCGTGATGATCTGTGTGTCCGACACTCCCGACGTTCAACAGGTGGTGCTCGGCGAGGACGGATGTCTCGAAGGTCTCCACTCCGGGAGCCTCGTTGTCGACCACTCCACGATCAGCCCCTCCGCGACCCTGGAGCTCGCCGAAGCAGTCGAGGGAAAGGGGAGCCACTGGATCGATGCTCCCATCAGCGGTGGTAGCGAAGGTGCTGCGAAAGGAACGCTGGCGATCATGGTCGGCGGCGACAGTGCCCAGGTTGAGCGGGCCAGGCCGTATCTGGAGGCGTACGGAACGACGATCACGCATGTCGGCGCCCAGGGTGCGGGACAGATGGTCAAGCTCGTCAACCAGATCCTGGTGGTGGTCACGGGGATGGCGGTGAGTGAAGCCCTGTTGTTTGCCCAGGGTGCAGGGTTGGACCTGAAGCGGACGTTGAAGGCAGTCGAGGGAGGCGGAGCCGGGTCGTGGATGCTCTCCAACAGGGGGCCGCAGATGATCGATCGGGACTGGCGGCCCGGTTTCACGATCGACCTGCAACAGAAGGATCTGCGCCTCGTGCTGGAAGCTGCAGACGAGATCGGTGTCCCCACACCGGCGACGGCGCTCGTGTTCCAGATGTACCGAGCGTTGCAGCATCAGGGTCTGGGAGCGGAGGGGAACCATGCTCTGGTCAAAGCTCTGGAGCAGATGGCGGGTATCACCGTCGGGGCGAGGTGAGGGCCCCAACCAGAGTGACCGCCGGGGGTAGAGTGCGGGTCTTGTGACCCCGGTACCTCTCATCGCACCGTCCGGTATGCCTCGCTACCCCCTGGTGACCGTCAAGCAGCAGGATGACAGTTCTTTGTTGCGCGATGTGGCCGCGGCACTCGAGCTCCACGGGGTCCCCTGTCCGCTGATCGAGGAAATCGTTGAACCCGCAGACGGACTGGAGGGAGCGGAGCTGGCCGAGTATCTGGGAGGGTGGCTGACGCTGCTCCCTTGAGTCCGGAGGGGAACCTATGCTCCGAGACATGGACGAAGCGATGATCCGGTTGGAGCGCGTCTCCAAGACATTCCCTGGCTCTGACACTCCTGCGGTAGGTGAGCTCAGCTTCGAGGTGCCTCGTGGGGAGATCGTCGTGCTCGTCGGTCCGTCGGGGTGCGGCAAGACCACCACGCTCAAGATGATCAACCGGCTCGTCGAGCCGACCTCTGGAGAGATCTGGGTGGACGGCGAGCTGGCGACCGCGGTGGAGCCGCACCTCCTCCGCCGCAAGATCGGGTACGTCATCCAACAGATCGGCCTGTTCCCTCATCGGACGATCGCACAGAACATTGCCACGGTGCCCGCACTCCTCGGTTGGGACGAGACCACGACCCAGCGGCGGGTCGAGGAACTGATCGAACTTGTGGGGCTCGAGCCCGACATGGGCTCCCGATACCCCGCGGAGCTCTCAGGGGGTCAGCAACAGCGGGTTGGTGTAGCCCGAGCGCTCGCCGCGGATCCGCCGGTATTGCTCATGGACGAGCCGTTCGGGGCGGTCGACCCCATCGTTCGTGGACATCTTCAGAGCGAACTCCTCAGCCTCCAGGCCGACCTTCACAAGACGATCGTGTTCGTGACTCACGACATCGACGAGGCCATCCAGCTCGGAGATCGCGTGGCCATCCTCAATGTCGGCGGCGTCCTCGAGCAGTACGCGCCGCCGGAGCAAGTGCTGCGTGAGCCCGCGAACGACTTTGTCGTCGAGTTCCTTGGCAGCGAACGGGGACTGCGACGTCTGTCGCTGATCCCGGTGTCCACTGTCCAGCTGGAGCCGGGGCCGGTCGCTTCGGTCAGCGACACCCCTGAGATGGCTCGCGCCGTCATGGCGGAGCACCAAGTGGACTGGATCGGCCTCACCGAAGGACCGAGAATGCTCGGCTGGGTTTGGGCAAAGGAGGTCGATGGCGCCGGGAGGCTTGGCGACCTCCAACCCCGACCGTTCTCGGTCGCTCTGCAACCAACCAGCACCCTGCGGGAAGTCCTGGACTCGATCATCACCTCACGTACCCAAATGGCGGTGATCACCGACGAGGGCCGCTACCTGGGCACGCTGAGTGCGGACCGGCTGAACGAGGAGTTGATGGCGTGATCCTCGCCCAGACGACCGAGCCGTTCATTCGCTGGCCGTGGGTGTGGTCGCATCTAGATCTGATCTGGCAACGGACGGTCGAACACCTTGCGCTCACCGGCATCGCTCTCGGCGTCGGCTTCGTCATCTCGGTTGGTCTCGCCATCGTCGCACTTCGATACCGCAAGAGTTACGGGCCGATCACGTGGGTGACCGGCGCCCTCTACACGATCCCGTCGCTGGCCTTGTTCGTCCTGTTGATTCCGCTTACCGGACTGTCGGTGACGACGGCCGAGATCGGGCTGGTGTCGTACACCCTGCTGATCTTCATCAGGAACATCGTGGCCGGTATCGACGGGGTCCCCCCGGAGGTCAGAGAAGCGGCCACCGGCATGGGGTACACGAGGCGAAGACTCCTCTGGGAGATCGAGCTGCCGCTGGCGCTGCCCGTCGTCATCGCCGGCGTCAGGATCGCGACCGTGACGACCGTAGGGCTGGTAACCATCACCGCCCTCATCGGCCTCGGCGGACTCGGGCAATTGATCCTGGACGGTCTGAATCGGCTCTTCACAACCCCGCTGATCGTTGGGGCTGTGCTGTCGGTGGTCCTGGCCGTCGCCCTGGACCTGGCGCTCGTCGGCGTCGAGCGAGCCCTCACCCCCTGGGCGAGGAGGAGGGCCGCTGCCTGATGGAGTTCCTTGGCGATGTCGCCCGGTGGTTCACCGATCCGGTGATCTGGCAGGGGAGTGGAGGGATCCCCAACAGAGTCCTGGAACACCTTGTGCTCTCTGTTCCGGCGGTCGCGCTGGCGGCTGTCCTCTCCGTCCCGGTAGGCGTGTATCTCGGTCACCGGAATCGAGGTGCACTCTTCGCTATCTCCGTGGCGAATATCGGCAGGGCATTGCCGTCATTTGCAGTCCTCGTGCTCGCGATCCCGTTCTCGATTCGGCTGGGACTCGGTCTGAGCTACTGGCCCGCGTTCGCCGCGCTGTTCCTGCTGGCCATTCCCCCGGTCCTCACCAACTCCTACACCGGGGTGCGCGAGGTCGCCCCCGGCATTGTCGAGTCATCCCGAGGGATGGGCCTGACCGAGCGGCAGATACTCGTCGACATCGAGATTCCGATGGCAGCACCCGTCATTCTGACCGGGCTTCGGGTCTCCGCGGTGCAGGTGGTCGCCACCGCAACCCTGGCGGCACTGATCGGTGGAGGGGGGCTGGGCCGCTACATCATCGACGGTCTTGCCACACGGGACATCGTCGAGGTGTTCGGAGGCGCCGTCCTCGTCGCCGGCCTGTCGATCTTCACCGAGGTGTCCTTCGCTCTCGCCGAGCGCGCTCTGGTCTCACCGGGGATTCGCCGGCGGGTCGACCGGGAAGTCCTCGTTCAAGGCTGACTCGAGAGTTTCCAGTCTCCAGTTCCCAGTCTCCAGTGTCCAGTGGGAGGGTGGCTCGACGTGCTGGGGAACGCTTCGACGACCGACGACCGACGACCGACGACTGACGAAACGTCGGAACACCGACAGGCCGTGTAGCGTTGATAGCGGTCGGAACGCCCTAGGGTTCGGCACGCGGTCGACCCGAATGGGCCGACCGTCTACTCGCTAGTCAGGAAGGAATTACCCATGCGGATCATTCGCCGCACTGGCGTCTTCGGGGCGCTCCTCTTGGTGCTGGCACTCGTGGCAGCAGCATGCGGATCGGGTGGAGACACCATCAAGGTTGGGTCGACCAACTTCACCGAACAGGAGATCCTGGGTGAGATCTACGCCCAGACGCTCGAAGCCAACGGATACCAGGTCGAACGCAAGTTCAAGCTCGGCGCCCGAGACGTGGTCGAACCGGCACTCGAAGCCGGCGAGATCGACCTCTACTCCGAGTATGCGGGCACCGTGCTCGAGTTCCTCAACGGAGGAGCGGGCGAGGCAAGCGGAGACGTTGACGCGACCGTCGCCAAACTCAGGACCCGCTTTGCAGATCGAGGAGTCACCGTGCTGGACTACGCACCGGCCGTCGACTCCAACGCACTCGTTGTCACCCAAGACACCGCCTCGAAATACGGACTCTCGAAGATCAGTGACCTGCAAACGGTTGCAGGTGATCTCGTGTTCGGGGGACCTCCAGAGTGTCCTGAACGGCCGTTCTGTCTGATCGGACTCCAGGACACCTACGGGCTCAGCTTTGCCGAGTTCAAACCACTCGACACCGGTGGACCGATCACGGTTGCCGCCCTCGAGAGCGGCGAGATCGACGTGGGGCTGCTGTTCTCGAGCGACGGCGCGATCGCTGCCAAGGGCTTCGTTGTCCTCGATGATGACCTGCGCCTGCAACCGGCAGACAACATCATTCCGGTTGCCAGGACCGAGATCGCGGATGACAAGTTGATCGAACTCATCAACGGTGTCACCGCCAAGATCACGACGAGTGATCTCTCCGAGATGAACAAGCTCGTCAACATCGACAAGGAGGACGCGTCGGTGGTCGCGCACAACTGGCTGCACGACAACGGCATCGTCAACGACTGACAAACAACTCCGTTCTTGTGACGCTTCGGTCGGACTATCCCGGTCAAGCGTCACAAGAACGTGTTGCAGCGGTTCGGTAGCATCAGGGCGTTCCATCGAGGAGACCTCATGACGCTGGGCTACTACCGGCACCCAACGGTCCACAAGGACCGGATTGTGTTCGTCAGCGAAGACGACCTTTGGGCGGTCGGCACGGCCGGGGGCATCGCCAGGCGTCTCACCGCCAGTCCCGGCACGATCACCTTCCCTCGGTTCTCGCCGGATGGAACTCGCCTGGCGTTCACGGCTCGTGAAGAAGGCCATCCCGAGGCATATGTCATGGATGCCGAAGGTGGACCGTTGCAACGTCTCACCTGGATGGGTTCACTCACCCAGGTCGTCGGATGGTCTCCCGACGGCAGCGAAGTCATCGTCGCTTCCGATTTCCAGCAGCCGTTCACCGCGGCCATGCATCTGCACGGCGTCCCGATCGACGGAAGCCCACACCGTCCGATGCAGCTCGGCGTGGCCAGAGCGATCAGCCACGAACCGGGCGGCGGAGGGGTCGTGTTGGGCCGCAACACCTACGACCCTGCCCGCTGGAAACGCTATCGGGGAGGAACGGCCGGCACGCTGTGGGTCGACCGGCATGGCGACGGCGAGTTTGCCAAGCTGCTCGACCTGGAAGGCAACCTTGCCTCACCGATGTGGATCGGAAGGCGCATCTACTTCATCTCCGACCACGAAGGTGTCGGCAACCTGTACTCGTGTACGCCGACAGGACGGAACCTGCGGCGGCACACAAGCCACGAGGACTTCTACGCCCGATTCGCGTCGACCGACGGCCGGTCCATCGTCTACCACGCCGGTGCCGATGTGTGGATCTACGACACCCGCAGCGGGGAGAACCGGCGTCTGCGGGTCGAGGTTCCTGGTTCGAGAAGCCAGAGGAACCGCAAGTTCCTGTCGCCCGGCAGATACCTCGAGCGGGTTGGCCTGCATCCCAAAGGACACTCGCTGGTGGCGACCGCAAGAGGATCCGTGACCGAGATGCCCCTGTGGGAGGGTGCGCCCATCCGCCACGGAGTGGCCTCCAACGTTCGCTACCGGCTGGGCGCCTGGCTTCCCGATGGCGAGCGCATCATCGCCACCACCGACGAGCGCGGAGACGAGAACCTCATCGTGTTCGCTCCCGATGGATCGACAAGCATCGTCAGCGCCGATATCGGCCGTCCGGATTCGCTCCTCGTTGCTCCAGCCGGAGCCGAGCGGGTTGCGCTCACCAACCAGCGCCAGGAGGTGCTCATCGCCGGCCTGTCCGGCGACGTGACCTCGGTCTACCGGTCCGACTACGAGCGGATCGAGGGAACGGCGTGGTCACCCGACGGGCGATGGCTGGCGTTTGCCGCGTTCGTGACCAGTCGCACCTCCGCTCTGTTCCTGTACGACACCGAGACCGGCAAGCTGAGCCAGGTGACCCGCCCCGACTTCGTGGACACGAACCCCTCGTTCGACCCCAAAGGCAAGTACCTGTACTTCATCTCGAGACGTGTCTACGACCCCGTCTATGACAGCCTCTACTTCGACCTCGGCTTTCCCAAGGGGATGCGACCGCATCTGCTCACTTTGTCGGCAGATGAGCCGTCCCCCTTCGCCGCGGTCGCCAGAAAGCCCAAGGCGCCGGGCGAGTCTGGAGGTCCAGAGGCCGGAGCATCGAAGCCCAGAAAGGACGAGGGTCCGAAACCGGTGACCGTCGATCTCGAAGGGATCGAGGATCGCGTCGTCGCTCTGCCCGTTCCCGAAGGTCGCTACCTGCGTGTCATCGGGGCTGACGGCCGGATCTTGTTCTCATCCTGGCCGGTCGAAGGCAGCCTCGGGGCAGGATGGAGCGACAGCGAAGTGAAGCCCAAGGCCAAGCTGGAGGTGTACGACTTCGCCCAGGACAAGGTCGAGACCGTGATGGACGGCATCTCCGACTTCTCCGTGTCGGCAGACGGAAAGGTTCTTGGCATCCGCGTTGCCGGCAAGATCAGGGTCGTTCCGGCATCGTTCAAAGAGTCGAACGGCAAGCCACCGGAGACCGGCAGAGAGTCCGGATGGGTGGATCTCAACCGGATTCGCCTCGAAGTGTCGCCGGGAGAAGAGTGGCAGCAGATGTTCCGAGAAGCTTGGCGGCTCCAGCGCGACCAGTACTGGCGCCCCGACATGGCCGACATCGACTGGGAGGGCGTCGCCGACCGATACCTGCCGCTGGTCGACAGAGTCGGATCACGGGCCGAGTTCTCCGACCTCATGTGGGAGATGCAGGGGGAGCTGGGAACGTCCCACGCCTACGAGCTGGGTGGCGACTATCGCCCGGAACCCCACTGGATGCAAGGGTTCCTCGGCGCCGACCTTCGGTTCGACGGGAGGACGTGGAAGGTCGCACGGATCCCGCGCGGCGACTCGTGGACGACTGATGCCGCTTCACCGCTCGCCGCCCCAGGGATCGATGTCAGGGAAGGTGACCGCATCGTGGCCGTCGAGGGCGTTCCGGTCGATGCAAACACGTCTCCGTACGCCGCGTTGGCCGACCGGGCGGGCCGCCCGGTCGTG
>CBEVHI010000077.1:0-8515 GCA_965549635.1 uncultured bacterium
CGGGTAGCCTCGCCATGATGGAACGGAGCGTGCGAGTCGTAGCCGGGCTGCCCTGCGATGGAGAGGTTGGGGGAGTGTGAGTCCGTTGCAGCTGCCGTGGGCGGAGCGAGTCCTGGAGTTCGTCCTCGAACAGATTCCGTACCTCGAGAAGGAGATGCTTGCGCTGGCCGACGTCGTGCAGCCCGGCGACGTGTGCTTCGATGTCGGGGCCGCCGGTGGTACCTACGCCTGGCTTCTGGCGCGCAGAGTCGGCCCCGGCGGGAGGGTCTATGCCTTCGAGCCGCGGCCGCGCTCCCACCGAGCAGTCGCCATGGCGCAGCGTGTCCTGCGCCAGTCGACGGTCAGTGTGCACCAGGTCGGTTTGTCGGACTCACAGGAGCTGAAGACGATTCTCGTTCCGCTCTGGCGCGGCGTACCGTTCACCACGAGAGCCTTTCTCGCGTCCGGGTCCGATCGGGAGGCCGACGCGGTCCCGGCAGGCTTCACGAGCCTGCGGCCGATGACGGTTCCGATGACCACGATGGATCGCTTCGTCGCCGAGCACTCCATCGATCGAGTCGACTTCATCAAGGCGGATGTCGAGGGGGCAGAACTTGCCATGCTGGAAGGAGCCCGCGGCTCGATCGAACGCTGGCACCCTTCGGTCCTGCTGGAGATCGAGGATCGCCACCTCGGTCGCTACGGTCGCACTTCGAGTGAGGTGGTCGAGTTCATGACCGAGCGCGGATACCGGATGTTTGCGTTCGCCGATGGTGCGCTGTCCCCGCTCGATCAGGTGACCGAGAGAGAGAACAACTACCTCTTTCTCCCGTTCTTGTGACGCTTGGGTCGGACTATCCCATTGAAGCGTCACAAGAAGGAGAGAGGTCTTCTCTCGACCGGCCAGATGACGCAGGATGGCGGCATGAACGAGAGAGCTGTTGGGGACCTTGCCTCGATGCAGCATGGGGTGGTGAGCCGCGACCAGGTGATCGGACTGGGCTGTTCCGAGAGCGAGATTTCGTACAGAGTCGACGTTGGCCGCTGGATCCCAGTCGGAAGAGGCGTGTATCGCGTTGGTGGATCTCCAGCGAGTTGGATCGCGAGCCTCTGGACTGCAGTGCTCGAGGGTGGCGACGGCTCCGCTGCTTCGCACCGAGCCGCTGCCCAGCTCTGGGGCATCAGACGATACGAGGACCCGGTGGAGATCCTCACGCCGCGGCCAAGACGTCTGCGGTCATCGAGCATCGTGGTGCACACCTCCACGAAGTTCGATCGAAGCGACATCGTGACGTTGGACGACCTCCCGGTCACAACGGTCGAGAGGACGCTGATGGACCTCGGAGCTGTCGTGCACTGGAGGCAAGTTGAGCATGCTTTGGAGGCGGCCCTGCGTGACGGGTTGACCACCGTGGAGGCGATAGGGCAGAGGCTCTCCATTCGCCGGGGGAGAGGTCGCCGCGGTGCCGGTGTGCTTGCGAACCTCCTTCAGGAGAGAGGACACGATCCGGTTGCGGAGAGCACCTACGAGCGTGAATTCCTCCATCTCGTGGAGCCGCTCGCCGTGGTTGCTCCGCAGCCCCAGTATGAGATTCGGTCCGACGGCGGTCTGGTCGCCAGAGTCGACGCCGCATGGCCCGAAGCTTCCGTTGCCGTGGAGATCGACGGACATCGATTCCACGCAACCCGCACACAGCGCGCTGCGGATGCGGAGCGCCAAAACAAGCTCGAGCTACTTGGTTGGAAGGTGCTCCGATTCACGACCGACCAAGTGCACTCTGAACCCGTCCTTGTCTCTCAGACCGTGCTGGCAGCACTCCAATCCCGTTCTCGTGACGCTTCAGCCCGATAGTCCGGGGCGAGCGTCACAAGAACGATCACTCGGACGCCATCCTGCGCAACACCGTGTGCAGGATCCCTCCGTTGCGGTAGTAGTCGACCTCTACCGGCGTGTCGATGCGGGCTACCGCGGTGAACTCCTTGGAGCTGCCATCGCTGCTCGTCGCCGTGACCTTCACCGGTTGGCGGGGCTCGAGCGCATCGTCGATCTCGATGTCGAAGGCCTCGCTGCCGTCGAGTCCCAGTGACTCGGCGTTCTCTCCGGCCGGAAACTCGAGGGGAAGCACGCCCATGCCGACGAGGTTGGAACGGTGGATCCGCTCGTAGCTCTCGGCGAGAACCGCCCGCACACCGAGCAGGAAGGTTCCCTTTGCTGCCCAGTCACGAGAGCTGCCCATTCCGTAGTCCTTGCCGGCCAGCACGACCAGTGGAACACCGGCCGCCTGGTAGGCGAGACTGGCTTCGTAGATCGTCTTGACCTGCCCGTCGAGGAGGTCGGTCGTGAAGCCGCCCTCGGTGCCCGGGGCGAGCTGGTTGCGCACCCGGATATTGCCGAAGGTTCCTCGGGTCATCACTCGGTCGTTACCGCGGCGCGAGCCATAGCTGTTGAACATGGTCCGTTCGACACCGTGGTCGAGGAGATACCGTCCCGCAGGGGAGTCGGGGCCGATCGCTCCTGCGGGGCTGATGTGGTCGGTCGTGACCGACTCGCCCAGCTTGGCGAGGACCCGCGCACTCCGGATGGCTTCGATTGCTGGAGCGTGCTTGGACAGACCGACGAAGAAGGGCGGCTCCTGGATGTAGGTGCTGTCCTCGTTCCAGTCATAGAGGGCACCGCCGCTCGTCTCGATCGCCCGCCACGCGGCCGGTCCTTCGAAGACACTGGCGTACTCCTTTTCGAACTCGTCCCTTCGAACATGCTCGGTCACGATCGCATCGATCTCCGACTGGGTCGGCCAGATATCACGCAGGTAGACGTCGTTGCCGTCGGGGTCGGTACCGAGCGGATCGGTGGTCAGATTGATGTCGACGGTTCCGGCCAGCGCATAGGCGACCACCAGCGGCGGTGAAGCCAGGTAGTTGGCTTTCACATCCGGCGAGATACGTCCCTCGAAGTTGCGGTTCCCAGACAGGACCGATGTTGCGACGAGGTCGTAGCCCTGGATGGCATCGTGAATCGGCTCCGGCAGCGGTCCGGAGTTGCCAATGCAGGTCGTGCAGCCGTATCCGACGATGTAGAACCCGCATGCCTCCAAATCGTTGAGCAGCCCGGACTCGGTCAGGTAGTCGGTAACCACCTTCGACCCGGGAGCCAGAGAGGTCTTGACCCACGGCTTGCGCGTCAAACCTCGCTCCCTGGCCCGGCGGGCCACGAGGCCCGCACCCACCATCACGCTGGGATTCGACGTGTTGGTGCATGAGGTGATCGCAGCGATGGCGACATCTCCATCCGCGAGGGTGAACGACGCTCCGTCGTACGTGATCGTGTCGCTCAAGAGCATGGTGTCTCCGGATCGGCCGAAGGTGGTGCCCAGGTCGCTTTGCCACTGCCGCTTCATTTCCGTCAGTTCGATGCGGTCCTGAGGCCGCTTCGGACCGGCGAGGGCAGGGACCACCGTTCCCATGTCGAGTTCGAGGCCGGACACGTAGTCGGCGGTCACGGAGTCCTCGCGCCAGAGACCCTGCTCTTTGCAGTACAGCTCGACGGTTTCGACGAGGCGTTCGTCTCGTCCTGTCAGATGCAGGTAGGTGAGTGTCTGCTGATCGACCGGGAAGAAGCCCATGGTGGCGCCGTACTCGGGCGCCATGTTCGCCAGCGTCGCCCGGTTGGCCAGCGGCAGATCGTCGAGGCCCGGCCCGTAGAACTCGACGAACTTGCCGACAACACCGTGAGCCCTGAGCATCTGCGTGACCTTCAGCACCAGGTCGGTAGCGGTGGCTCCCTCGGCAAGCTTGCCGGTGAGACGGAATCCCACGACCTCGGGGACGAGCATGTAGATGGGCTGTCCCAGCATCACCGCTTCGGCTTCGATGCCCCCAACACCCCAGCCAAGCACACCGAGGCCGTTGATCATGGTGGTGTGCGAATCGGTACCGACGAGAGAGTCGGGATACAGGTCGGAGCCGTTGTCCCAAACGACCTTGGCGAGATACTCGAGGTTGACCTGATGGACGATGCCGGTCTCGGGGGGAACCACACGGAAGTTCGAGAACGCCGATTGACCCCACTTGAGGAACTCGTAGCGCTCCTTGTTCCGCTCGAACTCCTTCTCGGCGTTGATCTGCAGCGCCATGCCAGAGTTGAATGCATCGACCTGCACCGAGTGGTCGATGACGAGGTCACAGGGAACGAGCGGGTTGACCTTCTCTGCGGAGCCCTCATCGCCGGTCATCCGAACGATGGCGCTGCGCATTGCGGCGAGATCGACCACAGCCGGCACCCCGGTGAAGTCCTGCAGGACCACCCTTCCGGGCATGAACGGCACCTCTGCCCGGCCGAGCTCCGCGTGGTCGTATGCAGCCAGGCGGCGAACGTCGTCTTCCGATACCGCATGACCGTCCACGTTGCGCAAGGTCGCTTCGAGGAGCACCTTGATCGAATAGGGGAGTCGGTGGAGATCGGCGTCGAGTGCATCGAGGCGATAGATGGTCCGCTCACCGAGCGGTGTGGTCATCGAATGCCGTGCTCGGTCCTTCATGCTTCACCTCACTGGAGAATGAGGCCATTGTACCGACCTGCCAACTCGATCCTGTCGGGCAGCGAGGCTCCGGTGAGGCGACGAGCAGCAGTCGTTTCCGGCTGCCATCGGTCGCGAGCGGACCGGGACGATCGTCAGACGGTGGTGACGCAGGCGTGCTCAGAACCGAGGTTCGCCTCGAGCGCGGCGGCGCGCTTTGGATCGAGAACCTCGAAGACCCCCGTCATGATGCCCCGGTCCAGAGAGCAGAGCAGCTCGGGCTGTTCGAACGTGCCGGCCTTGAACGGGCAGTGTTGGGTGAGGAGTTTCGCTCCGGTCGGGTCCACGATGATCTCGAAACCTTCACCCTGCATCAACGCGGCCACGGCTTCGAGTGAGGAGTTGGCAGGACTCAACGAGCTGGCGAGCTCACGGCCGAACTCGCGCCCCATGTCGATGACGATCTGGTGGCCGTCTTCAGGAGCAAGGCGCAGGACGATGCGTGTCAGTAGGTCGATCAGCAGGTCGAGGCGACGGGTCGGGAACTGCAGATCGATCTCTTTGCCGGTCGCGACGTAGCACTTGGCGGGGCGACCCGCTCCCGGTCCGGTCTTCCCCGGCGGCCGCCGTCTCGTGACCTCCAGATACCCTTCCTCGGTGAGGCGATCGAGATGGTGGCGGGCCACGTTCGGATGGATCCCGAATTCCTTTGCCACCAGCGTCGCTGTCAGCGGATCGGTCGAACCCCGAACTCGCAGGTAGATCGAGCGACGGGTCGGGTCTCCCAGCGTTGCGGTGAGCTCATTGAGTGCTCGCTCGAGGTTCGGGACATCCACAGCGTCACTATAGTTTCGCGCTGCTTCTAAACACTGCCCGGATAGGACTTGCAATGAATGATGATGTACGTGCGGCGGTCGGTCGGGTCATCGACCCCCAGTTGGGAAGGACACTCGAGGAACTTCAGGCGGTGAGAGCGGTCACCGTCGACGACGGCAGGGCCGTCGTCGCTGTCTCCGTGGCCGATCCCGACTATCCGTACGGTGAACGCCTGGAGGCGGCAGTCGACGAAGCCGCACGTTCCGTTTCCGGGATCGACAGTGTGATGGTCCAGCAGGTCGTCCTCTCCGATGAGGAGGCCGATGCGCTCATGCAACGGCTTCGACCAGAGAAGAAGCCGGCCGGTGGACCTGGCTCTGGCACGAGAGTCATCACGATCACCAGCGGCAAGGGCGGGGTCGGCAAGTCGTCGGTGACGGTCAACCTTGCTGTCGCACTTGCCGCACGTGGACACAGCGTCGGGGTCATCGATGCCGACGTGTACGGCTTCTCCATTCCTCGGATGCTCGGTGTTCTCGCCCCGCCGGCGGTGATCGGCGGGTCACTGATTCCGACGCAGGGCTACGGGGTGAGGGTCATGTCGATGGACTACTTCGTACAGCCGGATCAGGCGGTCATCTGGCGCGGACCTATGCTGCACAAGGCGCTCGAGCAGTTCCTCACCGACGTGTTCTGGGACGACCCGGACTACCTGTTGATCGATACGCCCCCCGGCACCGGTGACGTCGCGATTTCGCTGTCCCAGTTCCTTCCTCGCGCCGAGGTGCTGGTCGTCACCACGCCCCAATCGACGGCGCAACGCGTCGCGAAGAAGGCTGCGCTGATGGCCGAGAAGGTCAACCAGGATGTGATCGGGATCGTGGAGAACATGGCGTGGTTCACCGGGGACGACGGAACGCGCTACCCGCTGTTCGGTAGCGGGGGAGGCAGCAAGCTCGCAGACGAGCTGGGAGTGCCGCTCATGGGACAGATTCCGCTGGTACCGGCCATGCGCGTTGGAGCCGACGAAGGTATTCCCGCGGCCGTGGCGGCGCCGGGGAGCGAGGCGGATGTCGCGTTCGACGCATTCGCAGAGACGCTCGAAAACACCAAACCGCGGGTGCGCACGCACCCGGAGCTCATCATCAAGTAGTCGGCTGTGTCGGAACCGGGGACCGGGAGCTGAGACGCTCAGGCCGCTTGAATTGGCACTCCGTTGGCGATGCGGGTCACGTTGTTCTCCTCGTCGAAGTGCAGCACCGTCGGATGGTGGGCAGCGGCCTCCTCATCGTCCATGGCAGCGTAGGTGACGATGATCACCCTGTCGCCAGGTGAGGCACGATGCGCCGCGGCGCCGTTGACGGAGATGATCTTGCTTCCCGACTCAGCCTTGATGGCGTAGGTGATGAAGCGTTCTCCGTTGTCGACGTTGAAGATGTGCACCTGCTCGTTCTCGAGGATCCCCGCGGCCTCGAGCCAATCGTTGTCGATGGCGCACGACCCCTCGTAGTCCAGTTCGGCGTGCGTGACGACGACGCGATGCAGTTTGGATTTCATCAGAGTGACATTCATGGCTCGAATCCTCTCGAAGGTATCCGGCTGTTGAGGTCAACAAGTATAGGAGCTGTCAGATTCCCACCGTCCGGGGCAATTCGGGAGGCCGCGGTTCGGGCTTCGACTAGCGTTCGCTCAATGGAGTACCGACCCATCACCCCCGAGGAGTTCGACGGCTACATCAGCGTTCTGGCGCATGTCTTTGCCTGGGATCCAAAGCCCGAGGAAGTCGAGATCGAACGCAAGGCGATCGAGTTCGATCGCACCATCGCCGCCTTCGACGACGGCACCGTCGTCGGTACCGGGGCCAACATCACCTTCGAGATGACCGTTCCAGGAGGGACGGCGAAGGCCGGCGGAGTGACCGCCATCGGTGTGCTCCCGTCCCACCGGCGTCGGGGGGTGCTCACCGAGATGATGGGGAGGCTGCTCGACGACAGTCGTGAGCGCGGTGAGCCGCTGTCGGTGCTCTGGGCATCGGAGAGCTCGATCTACGGCAGGTACGGATTCGGGGAAGCGAACCTCCATGCCAGGAGAGAGATCGAACGCGTTCACGCGACCTTCGTCAACCAGCAGCCGTCGCCGGGCGTCGTTCGTCTGGTCGGCAAGGAGGAGGCGCTCGAGCAGTTCCCGGCCATCTTCGACCGCGTCGCACAACGCCACCCCGGGATGATCCGGCGTTCACCGAGCAAGTGGGAGATCGACCTGTCGGATCTGGAGGCCTGGCGTGGAGGGGCCACGGCGAACCGGTACGCCCTCTATGAGGAGGATGGTGTCGGGCTCGGCTATGCCCGCTACCGCGTCAAGGAAGACTGGAAGGAGGGCCACGCGCAGAACACGCTGCTTGCCAATGAGGTGGTGGGCGTGACCGACGCTGCAAACCTCGGCCTGTGGCGTTTCCTGTTCGGGATCGACCTCACCAAGACGATTCGTGCCCAGGGGCGTCCGCTGCGTGATCCACTCACGTACGTGTTGACCGACCCCCGGAGGTTGTCGTTCAAAGCGACCGAAGGTATCTGGGTGCGGATCCTCGACGTTTGTGAGGCGCTCGAGGCGCGGCGCTATCCCGTTGAGGGAGCGGTCACGATCGGGATCACCGGTCCGCCGGACGTCGCCGGTGCCTACCGGCTCGAGGGCGGCCCCGCGGGGGCGTCGTGCCGGCGGACCAGCGATGAGCCGGACCTGCGCATGGGAGTGACACAACTCGGCATGCGCTACCTGGGTGATCACGACTTCGCCACGCTCGCCTCGGCCGGCTTCGCCGCAGGGGAGAAGGAAGCGATCCGGCGCGCCGACCTCATGTTCGGTTGGCACGAGCCGACCTGGTGCGTCGTCGGGTTCTAGACCGGCTGACACTGATTGAGCGACACTGCTGGCTGCTTCTACAGCACCAGGAGCGCAACCGTGCCCGCGACCAGGCAGTAGATCGCGAATGGAGCGAGACCCCGGGTGACGAGGACCCGGATCAGGAAGGCGATCGCCAGATACCCGGAGACCGCGGCGACGACCATCGCAACCCATACCGACCCGGTGAAACCGCCGGATGACGAGAGGTCAACGGCTTCGAGGACGCCTCCACCCACAATCGCCGGTATGGCGAGGAGGAACGAGTAGCGGGCGGCCTGCTCGGCGTCGAGTCCGCGCCCGAG
>CBEVHI010000078.1:0-8456 GCA_965549635.1 uncultured bacterium
GCTTTGAGGTCGTCGGGACCGATGTTCGTCTGGACATTCCCGAATCGGTCGACCCACCAGGCCTCTCCCTGGACTCCGTCGGCAGTGACGTCCGGTAGCGGAAGCAGCAGGGGGAGAACCGTCTCCGGATCGACGCTTGGACCGAGGTCGGCAAGGTCGGCTTCACCGGCCGCAAGCAACGCTGCAGCTGGAGCGAACACGTCTCGACCGGCAAACGTGACACCACGGCTCGGGATCATCACTTCCGGGTTCTCGATCGAAACGATCTGTCCTGCGCCGCCGACCATCGCCACGGCCGGAGAGAGCAGCCCGGTGTCCGGACCGACGAAAAAGCCCCAAGGAGTGCTGGCAGCAATGGCTCTCCGGTCCGTGCCAACGCCGGGATCGACAACGGCCAGCGCCACACCCTCGGGTAGGTACTGGATAGCACGGACGAGCGCGAGGGCACCGGCCCGGGTCTCCCCCCGCTGCACCTGATGGGTGACATCGATCACACGGCTCTCGGGGGCGAGCCTCGCCAGGACACCGTGCACCACGCCGACGAATTCGTCGTCGAGTCCGAAATCGGAGAGAAACGAGATAGGCATGCTCATGCCGACAGTCTTGGATGACTGGCGCCGGCACGCAACTCGCTTCGGTCCTGTCGGGCACCGGTTTGCGATCTCGAGGTGCTCACTACCATCCGATCATGCCGGAGACAGCCCACGATCACCTGATCCAGGATCTGACCGCCCAGGGTGGGGTGGTGATGCTGCTCGGCGCCCCCGACACGGGCAAGAGCTCCTTCGCCCGCCGGCTCCTCGAAAGCGCGGTCGCAGCCGGCAAGCGCGCCGCCTACATCGACGCCGACGTCGGCCAGTCCACCGTCGGACCGCCGGCGTGCGTCGGTCTGAAGTGGCTCGAGGAAGCTGATGACTTCAAGGACATCGAAGCGGCGGACGAGCTGCGCTTCGTAGGTTCAATCTCTCCCAAGCACCTCGTCCTCCAAGAGGTAATGGCGACCGCAACCCTTGTTGACCGGGCGCGCGACGAAGCCGACCTGATCGTGATTGACACGACCGGCGCCGTGTCGGGCGTGACGGGCCAGACCTTGAAGTTCCACAAGCTCGAACTCTGCCGCCCAGATGTTCTGGTTGCGCTGCAGCGCGGTAGCGAGATTGAACCGATCATTGGCATGGCCCGCAGGTTCTTCTCGGCGGACGTTCGGGTGGTGGGAGTCCACCCTGATGTCGCGCCGGCCTCGCCGGTGGAACGCTCGGCGCAACGGACGGAGAAGTTCGCGCGGGCGCTCGCACCACCACAGCATCGTTGGAAGGTTCGGCCGACCGTCTTCGCACCGTCCCTGCCGACCGGTCTTGACCTCCACCGGCTTCACGAAGTCCTCGTCGGCGTGCACGATGGTCTCGGGCGCTGCCTCGGTCTCGGCATCCTCGTATTCGAGGACGAAAGGCTTCTGGTCATCACCAATGTCACCGAAGGAATGAAGGGCTTGCGACTCGCTTCACTGCGGATCGACCCGAAGACTTTCGAGACGACTCCTGTCAGCCTCCGCGAGGTGATGTTCGGCCTGGACGACGGCATACGCTGAGGCCCAAGGAACCTCCGCAAACCGCACCCGCACTTCCCCTTGACAGGTAACGATTCTGCTTCAGCACCTTGGGCCTCGCATCTTCGACACTACGAACCCCGCTATGGACAGTCAAGCACCTCGACCAGTATCGTCATGCAGTGTCACCTATGTTTATCTACTGTCAGCGTCGCCGGCCGGGACGCAAATCGAGGAGATGTCCACAGATCCACAGGGGGTTGTCCACAGGGGGTGTCGACAACTATTTCAGGCCCAGTTTTCGCGAACGGTGAGACTTCCAACGTCGCGGCCACCACCCAGCACCGAGACCTCGCCGGCCGCCACGGCGAGTGACCGTTCCTGCACATGACCGAGTCGCCGGAGAAGCGCCACCACGGCCGGTCCGGTGGCTCGTGGCGCACCATCCCACGCCTTGACCGCCAGCCCCACCTGCCCGCGGATGGATACGCCGAGACTTCCCTCCGCTCCGACCTTGGCCGCGGCATCGAGTTCCGTGGCAATGACCACCGGCGCCAGGCCGTGGTCGTAGGTCAATGCCGGGTAGCGATGCATCGACATCCACGCGAAGGCGAACCGATCATCCGTGCCGAGCTTGGCGTAGGCCCGGGCCAGGCTCCGCACACTCCCACGAAACACCGGTGCGCCGCACCCATCCACCCCTACGGGCCCCGGATCATGCTCGAGCGTCTCTCCCATCAGTTGAGAGATGCGCTGCTGAAGTGGATGTGACGGTTCGAGATACGTTTCGGTCGGCCACCCATTGGCAACGCAGGATCGCAACATGGCTGCGTGCTTGCCAGAACAGTTGTGCCAGATACGCTCAGGCTGCCGGAAGCCGCCGGCCAGCAGCCGATCGCGAGCATCGGCCGACGACGGCCACGATCGGGGACACTGCAGTGCCGACGCATCGAGCCCAACTTCGTCCAGCATTGCCGCAACGATCGCCACATGGACCGGCTGGCCGCGATGGCTGGCGCACGCGAGCGCCATCTGCTCCGCAACGAGACCCGCTCCGGCCTCCTGGGAGACTGTCGCCTGGAACGGCTTGGCAGCGGACCGAAGAAAGAAGATCCGGTCGACATCGCCCGAGGCCTCGATCGTGACACCATCGGGCAAGACCGCCGCGGCAGCGGTGTCGTGAGTCGACTCAACCAGTCCCGAACGAACGACGTCGACGAACACAGGGAGCCGGCTACAAGACCGTCAAATCGGCAGCGTCGTCCTTGTAGCGCCGGACCAGTTCCAGGTGCAGCGCATCGACGACCTTCTGAACGGCTTTTCGGTTCGTCGACACGTCGCCCTCCGCCTCCGTCAAGGTCTCACGGATGGCAGCAAGTTCGTCGTCGTCGATGACCGGAAGCCGAGAGAGGAAGTCGTCGCCCAGCACGTGGTCGATGTGCCGACGGCGGGAATCAGGAAGATCAGGTGCGAAGACGGTGGGGAATCGACTGCGGCCCTCCTGAGCTGTCTCCCCTGCAGAGAGAACGTCGGGGAGCGCCTCGATGAGCGTCCGGGTCTCTTCACCGGATCGTCGGCGCACTTCGTAGGCGAGCAGATCGAGCCTGCCATGCAGCAATCGCCGATAGTACGAGAGTTCGGTTTCGACTTCATCGGCCATCTTCTTGCGAGAGCGGAGCTCGGCGAGATCGACCGACTCCAACCCCTCGACGAATGACGGATCGAGGATCTGGTCGATGCGACGGCGGTACGCAGCCATCAGCCGCACGCCCTCTTGAGTGTCGGATAGGGGTTGACGGGCGAGCCTCCGCCCGGATGAAGCTGGAAATGCACGTGTGGTGCTCCTCCGTACGCGTTGCCGCTGTTGCCGTTGTAGCCGATCACTTGACCCTTCGTCACGGAGTCTCCGGTCTTGAGCCCTGCTGCCCAGTCGCTGAGATGCGCATAGTAGAAGTCGATGCCGTAGCTTGCATAGAGCCACACCGACTTCCCGCCCAGGCGGTTGGTGTAGACCCGAACCGTCCCGTTGGCTACCGCGACCACCGGCTGGCCCATGGGTGCGAAGATGTCGGTTCCTTTGTGGGTTCTCCCGCCCGAGCGAGGCGCACCCCAGGTGTCACGGAAGTGCACGACGCCAGGGTCCATGGGGCAGATGAATCCGGGGGTCACGGCGGCGGAGACTCCTGCGGCTGCTCCACTTCGTCTGGCGGCGGCCAGAGCAGCAGCACGGGCTTGCTCCTGGCGATACTTCAGGTCGACTTCCCGACACCTGGCACTCAGTTCGGCTGAAGCTGCGGCCTGCTCTTCCACGATCGCGCTCATTGCATCCGCAGCCACCGCGGCTTGTTGATCGAGCACCGTCAACTTGGCCTGCTCGGCTTGCCAGTCGCTCCGGACGCGCTCCAACTCGCGCTTGAGCGCGCCGAGCTGGTCCACCGACGAGATGTCTTCTGCCGTGACAACAGACAGGAACTCCTGTCCGGTCAGCGCCGCGTCGACCGACGTCGCGAACAGGACAGCCTCGGTGCCGGGCGACCCACCGTTCATGTACAGCTCCACGGCGCGATCCATGACCTGGTCGCGAATCTGGTTGATTGTCGCGGCCTTGTCATCGATCCGCTCCCGGAACTGATAGACCCGCAGTGTCGCCTGTTCGAGTTCCTGGTTCACAGCGTCGTAGAGGTCCTCGGCCTCGTTGGCCTTTGCCCGAGCGTCGTCGAGCCGCTGCTGTGCGGCCCGGGAGTCTGCGCACGCGGCGTCCCTCTCCGCTTTGGTCACCGACAGTGCCGGAACGGCGGTCGACAGCAGCCAAACGAAGACGAAAGCGAGCGCGAAGAGGGCCCGTGTGACCCGCAGCCGTGGCATGACGGGCTGAGCGTACAGCGGGTTGGGTGTTCCGTGAAGCTCCTTCGCTCTGTCCGGCACCGACCATGCTTGCGACCCGACGCATCGAGAGCGTCCCGGCTACGGTGTCGACATGCCCGAACAGGCCATCCGGCTCTCCGCGAAAGCGGTCATCGTGGACGATGGTGCGATCCTGTTGACCCGCAATCGCCACCCCGACGACCCCGGAGGCGACTTCTACCTCCTGCCCGGCGGAGGTCAGCGCCACAAAGAGTCCCTGGCCGCATGTCTGCGCAGGGAGGTCCTCGAGGAGACCGGCCTCTCGATCGTCGTCGGGGACGTGCTCTGGATCCGGGACTACATCGGGGCGAACCACGAGTTCGCCGCCCACGATGGAGATGTCCACCAGGAGGAAGTGATGTTCTCCTGTTCCATCGACGTCTCGGTTCCCGCGATCGCCGTAGCGGAGCCTGATGAGTGGCAGGTCGGCCTGGAATGGGTGCCACTCGACCAGCTCTCCCGGATCCGCCTCTTCCCGGCCAGCCTGGCGCCGCACCTGATCGCCCATGCCGCCGGAGGGCGCGAGGGTCCGTCCTATCTCGGTGACGTGAACTGATCGTGCCCGGCTACCGGTCCCTACCACGGTAGAGGCGGACATCCGCCTTCTCGACCGTCACGAGACCCTCGGTCACCATCTCGTCGATCAACGGAAGCACCCGCTCGATCTCGGTTCGGCGATCCACGCACTCGATCACGATGGGAAGATCCTCCGAGAGTCGCAGGACCCGCGCGCTGTGGATCTTCGACGACGCCCCGAAGCCCTCGATGGCGCGAAACACCGTCGCTCCAGCAATCCCTTCTCTGCGCAGCATGAGAACGATCGCCTCGTACAGGGGCCTGCCGTCGTATTCGTCAGACTCACCAATGAAGATCCTCAGCAAGCTGCCGTCCTGGATGTTCTCCATGTCTGCCTCCTTTCACATCATCGATCCCACGAGCAGCCCAAGACCGGCAGCGCCGAGCCCGATTGCCAGTGTTCCAGCAAGATTCAATGTCCCGGAGCGCACGGCGGCAGTGCCGCCGCCCTCCGCAAGGTAGATCGTTTCGATCATCCACGTCGAGAATGTGGTGTACCCGCCGAGGAAGCCGACCGTCAACGGAAGCACCCACCATCCCTCCGGTGCGGCTCCCATCACCACTCCGAGCATCGCAGCACCACTGACGTTGACCACCAACGTACCCCAAGGACGGGGGTCACGTGCACTTCGCTGCACCAAACCGATCATTGCGTATCGAGCAAGAGCCCCAAGCCCGCCGGCAACGACCACGACCAGCCAGATCATCGTCTCCTCCCGACACGCAGGCCTGCCGCACCCGCGACGACCCCCACGGCGGCAGTGGCCGCTAGGTAGGCCAGCGCGACAAGCGGCGGTCGTGCCCACACCTCTACGGCGAAGGTCGAGAACGTGGTGAAGGCACCGAGAAACCCTATGCCGAGCAGTGGCAAACTGACCGCTCTCGATCGGCCGCCGCGTCTCAATCTCGGCAGGAGAAACCCCAGGGCATAGGTCCCGGCGATGTTGACGACAAACCCCGCAAGCAGGGGATGGGGCACCAACAAGGTGAGCAACGCTCTGGCTCCGGTACCGACGCTACCCCCGATGAACACCGCCCATCTGCGACGCGCCCCGACGGAGCTCCAAAGCGACGCGGCCAAAGCTCAGACCGGGAAGAGCAGTCGCGCCACCGGCAAGAAGATGATCGCCGTCAGCAACCCGGCCCCAACGTCCGGAAGAAGCCCGGGAACGGTGCGTGTGAAGTAGACCTCGCGGGTGCTCAGCAGCGAAGCGAACGCTGCCCCCACGATCAGGATGACCGCAACGGCAATGGCCACCAGGAAGGCAGCAAAGCCGTTGAGACCCCAGACCAGCGCCCCGAGGACACCGACGATGACCGTTGCGACGACACTTCCGCTCAACGGGTCCAACGCCGGTATGGACTCTCTGGCAATCAGGAACGCCGCCAATCCCCTTCCCGCGATCACCATCAGCAGGAACACCCAAATCCAACGTTGACCCGAGGTGGTAGCGATCCGGGCAATGACCAGCGAGCCCACTCCTGCCGCTGCGACAACCGAAGCGGTCGCGGCGATCGCCATCGACAAGAAGTCCCGGTTGGTAGAGACAACGACCCCTCGGATCAGCGCGACGAGGATCGCCACGAGAACCGCAAGGCCGATCCCGCCGGCGTCACCCTGGCTGACATTCCAGGCGTATGGGATCACGGCACCTGCAAGGACCGCGACCAGCAGGGGGACCCTGACGGCCTCTCCCCCAGCTGCGCTGCCCTCGCCAAGATCCCACGCCCACAGCGCGGCCACACCAACGAGTGCCGCGACGAACCAAACGGGATCGTCGATGGCATTGGCGATCAGCAGCACTGCGCCGGCCGCAATTGGCCAGAGGGAACCCAGTTCCCGTGGTGTGGTAGCTCCCCCCGAGACGGGAGGGAGCAGCGCCACCTCGTCCTCTGTCCCGACGGTGTGGTCTTCTCCGGCGGGATCACCATTCACCCACACACGGGCATGCTCGAGACCGCGTGCGAAGTCGCTGCCATAACGTGCCGCGGCGACGGCGAGGATTTCTCCGACGGTCGACCCCGGCAGTTCGACGGCCGATGCTCCGGCAGCCTCCCTGAGACCTGCGAACAGTCGAACCTGTGCCATTGATCGACAGGCTAGTGGTGTGTCGCCCGGTTCGTGCTGATGTCCCCGAGGACTCGGCATCATCTGAAGTCCCGCAGGGCCGCCCGCTCTGGAACCTTGCGAGCGCGCAAAGGGTCGTTCGGCCGTAGCGGATCCACCCGGAATGGGCGTAGCGTTTGCGGTGATCTAGGAGGTGTCATGGGTGACAAAGCCGCCGACCTCGCCGGACCGGGGATCGGCACGTACGAGGATGTCGAAAAGATACTGCCGTCGGATTACCGCTCGCTCCTCACGCCGAGAGAGACGATGGAGGCGCTCTTCGGAGCCAAGCGTTACATCGAGGACAACCTGTGCAAGGAACTCAACCTGATGATGGTGCAGGTTCCCCTGATCGTCGACGTCCTCAGCGGCGTCAACGACATGCTCGACCGTGATGGGTCGCGCACTCCCGTCCAGTTTCACATCTCGAACGACTACGACCAGCACCCCATCGACGCCCAAGTGGTCCAGGCGGCGACCAAGTGGAAACGAGTCGCCCTGCACCAGTTCGGCATGGATGTGGGAGAGGGCTTGCTCACCGACATGAAGGCGGTCCGCAAGGACTACTTCCTGGACCATGATCACAGCGCCTATGTCGACCAGTGGGACTGGGAGCGAGTGATGACCGTCGAGCAACGCAAGCTCGAGTTCCTCACCGATGTCGTCAAGAAGATCTGGAAGGTGCTTGTCGGCGCCAACGACTACCTCATCGAACACTGGCCACAACTCGGAGACGACCGATACCCACCCATCCCCCGCGAGTTGACGTTCCTCCACGCCGAGGACATCCTCGAGATGTACCCGGACCTCCCCCGCAAGCAACGCGAAACAGCCATCCTTCAGGACTACCCCGCCATCTTCATCTACGGGATCGGATGGACCCTCGCCGACGGCTACCCGCACGAGATGCGCGCCGCCGACTACGACGATTGGATCACGCCGACGGTGTCCGCCGACGGTCGACCAATGCACGGGCTCAACGGGGACATCCTGGTGTGGAACCCGGTCACCCGGCGCCGTCACGAACTGACGTCGATGGGGATCCGCGTGACGAAGGAAACGCTGGTCGAGCAACTCGAGGCGACCAATCAAATGGACATGCTCCAGCTGCCCTACCACCAGGCGATCATGAACGATGAGATCCCTCTGTCGATCGGTGGGGGCATCGGGCAGTCACGCACCTACATGTATCTGCTGCGAAAGGCACACCTCGGGGAAGTGAGCGTCACGGTCTGGCCGCAGATCCTCAAGGACATGTGCGCGGAGCGCGGCATCTTCGTGTTGGAGTAGCGCCGGGCACGAGAGTCTCGCGGTGGAGAGTCC
>CBEVHI010000079.1:0-8424 GCA_965549635.1 uncultured bacterium
GTGTGGTGACCGACGGCGCCGGTTCCGGGCTGGAGATGCAGGCCACCCCCGAGCAGAACGTCTTCGTCGACGGCCCGATTTTCGACGTGACTCCGGGCGATCCCTTCGAGTTCTCCGCCACCTACGAGGTCGACAAGCGGTCGGCAGACACGGTGGTGATCTCGGTCGAGTTCATCGACGTCCTTCGCACCGACATCCTGGTCCACCCTGTGGCCGCCCCGGTGACGGTGGTCACCACCGACGCGAACGGCCGCGCCGAGTTGGCGGACTTGGGTCCGGGCATCGTGACCGTTCACACTCCCGGCGACCTCGACCACTGGCCCGCCACAGCGACGCTCACGCTGGATTGACCCGACCGTAATTGCAGAACCCTTGGCCGGGAGGTGCACAGCGCGGACGCCCGGGACGATCGGCGTCCCCCAATGTGCGTCACTACTGGCGGGTCAGAAACCGTCAGGCCGGGCTGTAGCGATCTTCATCTTGACGAAGACCCACGGCGCGCCAAGGGCGCCCCACAATCCGACAAGGGAGTACCGGATCAGACGGAACAGCAGCGCAGGTTCGACACCGGTGAACGCGACGCGTAGCCCAGCCCACAGCCCGATGAGAACCGCGAACCCCAACGCCAGCCTCAGGACGCGGTCACGAATCGATCCCGGTGTCTCGAATCGCACCCATCGCCGCTCCAGCACGAAGCCGACCCCCATGCCGACCATCGTCCCAACACCGGTTGCGACTCCGTCAGAAGTGTCTGCGACCAGGAATGCGAGAGGGACCAGCGTCGTAATCGCCAGCTGCCACCCGATGGCGAGCCGGCAGAACCACCGCTCGATGCCGGGCCAGTACCGCAGGAACAGCCACAGCACGACCCCTCCGATGACGTACCCCCCAACTACGTCGGTCGGGAAGTGCACGCCCAGGTAGATCCTGGACATTGGGACCCCAACCAACAGCACGCCCGCGACCGCCCAGAACCATCGCGCCCGCACCCTCGATCCGAGGTAGCCCCACACGGCAAGCGTGTTCTGGGTGTGCCCCGAAGGGAAGCCGTACGAAGTCTCCGCTGTGATCGCTCGCACCCTGTGGTCGTAGGAGAACGGTCTCGGCTGCCCAGCGAGCAGCTTGATCGATGTGTTCACGAGGCTCGAGAACAGCAGCAGCACGATGAGACGCATGCCGACGACCCTGTCGATGCTCCAATACACCAATGGGAGAAGCAGCAGGTAGAACTCCTCGCTCCCCAGGAACGTCAACGCCTTGAACAGGCCGTCGAGAGACGGACTCGCCTGCTGGAACCACAGGACCACATCAACACCCCAACGCAGAATGGCGTCCATCGGCCTCCTCCTGTCGATCGCACGATAGAGGGAGAGACGTACTTCGTATTTCGTACTTCGTACTTCGTACCGCTGCCAACGCCTGACCCTGGAGAGAAACCCGAATCCTGTCTCCTCCCCCAGCGAGGCCCCAGGGCCGAGAGCTGGGGGAGGTGGGCCGAAGGCCCGGAGGGGGTCTTGGCAGCCGAGAGGGGACATCAGCAGTTGCCAGTGACCAGTTCAACCCCAACGAGAACCCCCTCACCCCTTCGGGGCACTCTCCCTTCCGGGCTTCGCTGCCCCCCTCGCCCCTTCGGGGCACTCCCCCCAAACTCGCTTCGCTCGAGGGGGGAGAAACGGGTCTGTCCGCTCGAGGGGGGAGCGCCGGGTCTGGCCGTCAAGCCGTTGGCCGACAGCTCTCGGCACCTCACTACCATCGCCGGGCACGAATCAGGAGCTGCCGTGAACCCCTACCGTCTGCCCAAGACAGCGTCGCCAAACCGCTACGACATCGAGCTTCGCCCCGACCTCGAGACTGCAACCTTCTCAGGATCCGAGACCATTCGCCTCACGGCCGGACAGCCGACCACCGAGCTCGTCCTCAACGCCATCGAGCTCGAGATCACCGAAGCGACACTGGGCACACGGAACCTGGCGGTTGCCTACGAGACCGAGACCGAACGGGTGCGTCTCTCCGACGGAGCTGAGATCCCGGCAGGGGAACACGAGCTGCACCTGCGATTCACCGGCATCCTCAACGACAAGCTGCACGGTTTCTACCGCAGCACGTTCACCGACGAGGACGGAGCCGAGCACGTCATTGCCACGACACAGTTCGAGGCGACCGACGCCCGACGAGCGTTCCCTTGCTGGGACGAACCCGAGTACAAGGCTGTGTTCGGCGTCTCGCTCGTCGTTCCCGACGAGATGCTCGCGGTCTCCAATGGTGCCGAGATCGGCAGGACCGCGCTCGGTGACGGCATGACCCGCATCGCCTTCTCCGACACTCCGACCATGTCGACCTACCTCGTGGCGTTCGTCGTCGGACCCTTCGTCGCAACAGAACCGGTGGACGCCGGTGGCGTGCCTCTTCGCGTGATCCATCGGCCGGGCCAGCGACCGCTGGCGGACTTCGCTCTCGAGGCCGGGGCACACTACTTGCAGTGGCTCGCCGACTACTACGACATCCCCTATCAGGGCGACAAGATGGACCTCATCGCCATCCCCGACTTCGCATTCGGCGCAATGGAGAATCTCGGCGCGGTCACGTTCCGGGAAAGCGCACTGCTCGTCGACCTGGAGACCGCCTCCCACGGCGCGATCCAGCGGGTCTCGGAGGTCATCGCCCACGAGCTCGCCCACATGTGGTTCGGCGACTACGTCACGATGAAGTGGTGGAACGGCATTTGGCTGAACGAGGCGTTCGCCACCTTCATGGAGATGGTCGCCCAGGAAGCATGGAAGCCGGAGTGGAAGACGTGGCTCTCGTTTGCCCCGGGCCGTTCGCGTTCGATGGTGACCGATGCGCTGGGCTCGACTCGGCCGGTCGAGTTCGCGGTCGTTGCCCCCCATGAGGCAGACGAGATGTTCGATGTGCTCACCTACCAGAAGGGGTCATCGCTCGTTCGAATGCTGCAGCAGTTCCTCGGTGAGGACGTGTTTCGCAAAGGCGTCAAGTCCTACCTGGAGGCGCATGCCTTCGCCAACAGCGAAACGAGCGATCTTTGGGCAGCTCTCGAGCAGGTGTCCGGCCGACCCGTGGGATCGGTCATGGACTCTTGGATCTTCACTGGAGGATTCCCACAGGTCGATGTCAGCGTCGACGACGACATCGTCGTGCGCCAGAACCACTTCGAGTACCGGACGACAGGCGACGACGAGCTGTGGCAGATCCCACTCACGATCGCTTACGGTGCCGGCGGCAGAGAGCACCGGGCGGATGTGGTGATGACGACACCTGAGATCCGTATCGATGTGAACGAACCGGTCGAATGGGTACTCGCCAACGCCGGCGGGCACGGCTACTACCGCAGCCGCTACTCGGCCGATCTCCTCGACCGCCTCCTCGACCGCATCGACCATCTCTCGCCTCTCGAACGCTACGGCCTCGTCGACGACGCGTGGGCGTGCGTGGTCGCGGGCGATCTCGACATCGGGAACTACCTGGATCTCCTCCCTCGATTCGCAGGCGAGACCGAGCATGCGGTCTGGTCGGCGATCGTCTCGAGTCTCGGGCAGATTCACCACACGTTCGATCGAAGCGAGCAATTCGAAGGCTACGTGAGGGATCTCCTGACCCCGGCCGCCCGCCGGCTCGGCTGGGATCCGAAGCCCGACGAGGACGGTCTCACCCGACGGCTTCGGGGACTGCTGCTCTCCGCCCTTGGGCGCTACGGAAGCGATCATCAGGTCAGGGAACGCTGCCTCGAACTGCTCCCCGACGTATTCGACCATGCGCTCGACCCGGAAGTGGCCCAGGCGGTCATCGACGTCACCGCAGAAGCAGGACTGGCCGACTACGACACCTTCTTCTCCGAGTACAAGGCCGCCAAGACCCCACAGGATCAGAACCGCTACCTCTACGCGCTCCCTCTCTTCCCCGACGACTCGCTGACGGAGCGAACGTTCGAGATGGCGCTCGATGGTCGCATCAAGAACCAGAACGCGCCTTTCGTCGTCGAGCAACTCCTCGCCAATCGGGCCACGGCCGGCACCGCCTGGCGCCTGTACACCGAGCACTGGGACGAGCAGCTTCGCCTATTCCCACCCATGCTGCTGAGACGAACGATGGGGACGCTGTGGACGCTGGCCGACAGAGCCGGCGACGTCCACGGCTTCTTCGATGGCCGAACGGTCCGCCACGCCGACAAGGCGCTGACCCAGGAACTCGATCGCCTCGATGCGATGGCAGCGTTGCGAACCAGAGCAGCGGAGCGTCTGGCCTCCCATCTCGGCAAATAGGTTCTCACCCGGGGTTATCCTCTCGACTTGTCTCGCTGTCCTCTGAGGAGCTCATGAGCAAGAAAGCCGTCAAGAAGGCGCCCGCCAAGAAGCGCCGTTCGCGCACGACACCGATCCTCATCGGAGTCGTCGCGGTGGTTGCTGTCGCCCTGATCGCCCTGCTCACCACCGGCTCGGGCACCGACCCGGGTGTCAGTCAGACGAGACCGGTCACCATCACGGGCCAAGCGCTGCCGACCTTCCAGAGTGGAACGGCTGACCCTGCGGTGGGTATGGCTGCCCCCGAGATCACCGGAGCAACATTCGACGGAACACCGATTTCGATCACAAACGACGGCGTCCCCAAGGCGATCATCCTGCTTGCCCACTGGTGCCCACACTGCCAGACGGAAGTGGAGGAACTGACCCCGTGGATCGCAGAGAATCCCATTCCGGCCGGCACCGAGATCGTTGCGATCTCCACGAGCACCAACGCAGCCCAGCCGAACTACCCGCCATCGAAGTGGCTGGCGGACTGGCCGGTCCCCACTGTCGTTGACGACTCGAACAGTTCGTCGGCACGGGCCTTTGGCCTCTCCGGCTTCCCGTTCGTCGTGCTCGTCGACGCCGACGGCAACGTCGCCGGCAGGATCGAAGGTGGCGTCGCTCCCGAGACTCTCTACAGCCTGCTGGAGCAGCTCGGAGGTTGAGGCGCCTCGCTTCCAGGCCACTCCATGTGTGCTGGTGTGGGCGGGTTCGCTATGTGCCGCTCCAGGACAGTCGCGGATTGAGTGTCCTTGCGCCCGATCTCGGGGCTGCACCTACGTGGGAATGTCGAGGACCAGACCGATGACGTCCCGAATCCGGCTGAGGACCACCGGCCCCGCGTTACCGCGCACCTGTTCGACCCGCCGAGTCGACACCGCCCGTATGTGCTGACATTGAGCAGCCGACCGTTGCTGCAGTCCATTCGTGTCGTCGGGTTCGATGGTGATCTCCGACGTGAAGCCCCTGATGGTGGTGGTGAGCGGCACGACTTGTATCACGGTAGGCAACGCATCAAGGATGCGCTGCGCCGTGATCAGCACAGCGGGATGCCGGAACCCGGCCTCGCGACCTTCGGGGAGTCCGAGGTCGAGGTCGATGACGTCACCCGAGGTCAGCATCGAGCCAGTTGGTTTCGTCCGTGGTCAAGACTGCGGTGAGCTCTTCACCGATCCGATCTTGGCGGAGACGTCGTACGGCAAGCGCGACAGTTTCGCCGACAGTCGTGCCGAGCTCGTCGGCGAGTCTCTTCAGCTCCTGATGGGTTGTCTGGTCTATGCGAACACTCGTACTCTGCATGCAGATCAGCATACACTATCGCATGCACCGATGGTAGGGGTCGTCGCGTCGCTGAACGGCACAGATCACCCACCGCTCAGCGACAATGTGGCGCACTCTGTTTCGGCCACATCCGGCGCCATACGCCCTTGGCCAGCACAATCGGCCTGAATCTGGTGCCAGGAAGGTCCGCGTCGTGGTGCCGGCCGTCACGACCTGCCGCCTCTTCGGAGTCACTAACCTCGCGTCCCAATGGATCCATCATTCGTCAATAGATTCTTTGCGCTCATCACGCTGCTCATCATCGTGGTCGACGTCGTCCTGATCGTCGTCCTGATCGGCAGGAGTCGGTCGCCCGTGCTGCAGTCCTCCTCCGACTGGCTCGATGATCTGTTCGGTGGCTCCGTACTCTGGATCGCTTCGGCCATCGCCCTCGGCGCGATGGCGGGAAGTCTCATCTACTCGGAAGTCATCGGCTTCAGCCCCTGCCACCTCTGCTGGTATCAGCGGGCCGTCTGGTACCCAATGGTGCTCGTGCTGCCCATCGCGGCCTTCCGCAAAGATCGGCGCATCGTCACCTACGCGTTGCCAGTCATTGCTATCGGTTGGGTCATCGCCGCGTACCACTACACGATTCAGAACCTCCCGACGCTCGACGCAGGCGCCTGTGATCCCGACCTGCCGTGTACGCTGCACTGGGTCTGGGAACTGGGGTTCATCTCGATCCCGATGATGTCGCTTGCAGGACTGACACTGCTCGCCCTACTCCTGCTGTGGGCCAGATCGAAGATGGAGAAGAGTCATGAGTAGGGACGTTCAACAGAACCGATCGCGCCGAACCGTCATCATCGTGGCGATCGTTGCGGTGATCGCCGTTGCGGCGATCGCGGCGCTCACGACCGGGAGCGGAAACGGCTCGAACCCCGATGTGGTCATCAGCGAAACTCAGCCGGTGACGGTCACCGGTGTCGCCCTACCCCGCTATCCGGACCAGGGAGCCGACCCCGCCATCGGACAGCCCGCTCCCGTCGTGAGCGGCTCGTCGTTCGACGGCACGCCGATCGACATCACGAACGACGGCCGCCCGAAGATCATCATCTTCCTCGCCCACTGGTGCCCGCATTGTCAGAACGATGTTGAGGCGCTGACGCCTTATGTCGCCGCCAACGGACTCCCCGACGATGTCGACATCTACGCGATCGCAACCAGCACGGACGACTCCGCGCCCAACTACCCGCCGTCCAAGTGGCTGAAGGACTGGCCCGTTACCACCCTGGCCGACAGCGCCCAGAGCGAGGCTGCACGGGCGTACGGCCTGAGTGCATTCCCGTTCTTCGTCTTCGTCACTGCGGAGGGAAACGTCGACTTCAGGTTCCCCGGCGAGGTCCCTCCCGAGACGCTCTACGAGGCGGCCCGCACCCTTGCCGGTGGCTGACCACCAATCGATCCGTTCTTGTGACGCTTCATACGGATAATCCGACCCAACCGTCACAAGAACGGGTGAGTGTCGACCTCAGGCCACAGATGCATCCCTCATCGCCCACGATGGATACTCCTCCCCGGAGAGGAACCTCGCCGCGTAGAGCTCAGCCAGCTTGGCGTAGCGATCTCCGCCGGCTTCGGCCAGGTCATACAACAACCCGACCTGCGCAGCATCCGCCAGCTTGGCAAGCCCGTACTTGGCATACCACTGTGCTTCTTCGGCTTCGCTACCAGACAGATCTGAGAGCGTCCCCTGGATCGTCTTGAGCGCCATCTCCGCGAAAGGAGTGCCGACGCCTTCCAAGAGGGTCGTGAACTCCTCGACGAACTGGTCGTGCGCCCGTTTCTTCTGCATTGCTTCGAGCATGTCGACGGCCTGCACGTTGCTCGGCCCTTCCCAGATGGGGGCGATCAGTGCCTCCCGATGCCAGCGAGCAACCGCGTACTCCTCCAGAAAACCCAACCCTCCGAAGATCTCCATACAGAGCCGGGTGATCTCCGCGGCGTGATCGGCCGTCCGGTTCTTGGCAAGATGGGACAGGAACCGGGCGTAGTGGTAGCGAGGCGTGTAGGGGGGCCGGTCATGCCACGCCTGATCGAAGGCCTCGACGGCGCGAAAAGCGATTGCCATTCCCCCGGCTTGGCGGACGGCGAGATCCACCATGTCTCTGCGAATCAGCGGGAGTTCGCCAAGTGGCTTTCCGAATGCGGTTCGTCGCTCCACGCGGGTCAGCGCCTCCAGGTGCGCCTTCTTGGCGATTCCCATCGCGGCAACCGCGTTCGCAAGGCGCGACACGGTGAGGTTCTCCAGCGTGTAGTAGATGCCTTCTTCGGGACGACCAATCAGATACGCCTCTGCGCTGTCGAGCTCGACCTCACCTGACGGCACCGCACGAGTCGCCGACTTGTCCTTGAGGCGTCGCACCGTGAAGTTGAGCGTGCCGTCCTCGCGAAGTCGCGGTACGAGGAACAAGGCCAGACCTTTCGGCCCTTCTGCGGCCCCTTCGGGACGCGCCGTCGCGATAGCGACATCGGTAAGCCCTGCCCCGCTTGCGAAGTACTTGTCCCCGGCAGACAGCCGCCACCTTTCCCCATCCCGGCGAGCGACCGTCGTGTTCGCGCCGAGGTCGCTACCGCCTTGGATCTCGGTCATCCATGTCGCTCCCCAGGCATCTCCCGAGAGCAGACGATCCTTCCACTCGCCCAGTTCCGGGGCGTACTTGTGGATCGCATACGCCGTCTGCTGGGTGATCGTCAGAATGCAGTACAAGCCGGGGTCACCGAGGAGATACCCAATGGCGTAGTGGTGATGCCAGCTCCCCCCGTCGTAGGCGGGACGCATCATCGGTGCGAGCTTCGTCAG
>CBEVHI010000080.1:0-8403 GCA_965549635.1 uncultured bacterium
AGCCAACAGCCAACAGCCAACAGCCAACAGCCAACAGCCAGCAGCCAGCAGCCAGCAGCCAGCGAAGATCTCACACCAAGATCACTTGAGGCAACTCTCTGGCTGGAAGCTGGAAGCTGGAAGCTGGAAGCTGGAAGCTGTCAGCTGACGATGTCGTCAGCAGCGGTGGTAGCAGTTGGTGATCGGAAGCCGCCGGTCTTTCCCGAAGGCCTTCTTCGTTATCCGCACACCAGGAGCAGCCTGTCTACGTTTGTACTCGTTGCGATCGACCATCCTGGCGATCCGAGCAACGACGTCTCGGTCGAACCCGCCGGCCACGATCCGCTCGATGGACTGATCCTGCTCGACGTAGCGCTCGAGAATCGGATCGAGCTGCTCGTACGGGGGAAGGGAATCGGTGTCCTTCTGGTCAGCTCGCAGTTCGGCCGATGGAGCCTTCGTGATGATCGATGGCGGGATGACCTCCCGATCGCGGTTACGCCACCTCGCGAGCCGGTAGACGAGAGTCTTGAAGACGTCCTTGAGGACCGCGAACCCTCCGGCCATGTCTCCATAGAGGGTCGCGTAGCCGACCGCCATCTCAGACTTGTTCCCGGTCGCCACCACCATCTCCCCGAACTTGTTGGAGATGCCCATCACGATCGCCCCGCGAATCCGTGCCTGAAGGTTCTCTTCTGCGACGCCGAAACTCGTCCCCTCGAATATGGGGCCGAGGGCCTCCAGGTGGGCAGCGAAGATGTCGTCGATCGGTATGAGGTCGAACCTGATCCCCAGGCGTTCCGCGAGATCCCTCGCGTCGTCCACCGAGCCTTCCGAGCTGAAACGAGTGGGCATCCCCACCCCACGCACGTTCTCGGCGCCAAGCGCATCGGCCGCGATTGCAGCCACCACAGCCGAGTCGATGCCGCCGGACAGTCCAAGCACTACCTTCTCGAACCCATTCTTGCGAACGTAGTCCCTCAGACCGGTGACAAGAGCCTCATAGATCTCGGCTTCCTCAGGTTCCAGTCGTGGCCGGCTCTCCGGTCGTCGCGGCGAGGACCGTTCGGGCAGGTCGCCATGGCGAACCGGCCGGGCGGTGGGGACCGAGGAGGGTTCGACGGGCACATCGACGATGAACTCTTCTTCGCGGAACTCGGCAGCCCGGTACAGAAGGGAGCCATCGGCGGCGAACACCATGCTGTCTCCTTCGAAGACCAGCTCGTCCTGCCCACCGACCAGGTTGACGTAGACGACAGGGACACCGGAGCGAACCGCCTGCGCGGACAGCAGCGTTGCGCGTTCCTCGGCCTTGTTCTTGTGATACGGCGAGGCGTTGATGTTGAGCAGGATCCGCGCACCGGCCGCCGCCTGCAGGCTGGGAGGACCTTCCGGCACCCAGATGTCTTCACAGATAGAGATGCCCACCGGCACACTCGAGACCTGCCAGACCAGACGGGGGTCGAGGCCTCGCAGAAAGTACCGATCCTCGTCGAACACGGCGTAGTTGGGCAGAAGAACCTTGTGGTAGACGCCTTTGATCTCGCCATCGCACAACACGGCTGCCGCGTTGGCAACCACCCTCACGACGGCGTCATCGACAATATCGAGAGCCGGGTCGACGGGGTCAGCGAAGCCAACGATCGTGACCATGCGCCCGGACCGACGGGCCAGCGAACGTACTGCCTCGACGTTCTCCTGAATGAACTCCTCCCGAAGCAGCAAGTCCTCCGGTGGGTATCCGGTCACGGCAAGTTCTGGGAACAGGAGGACGTCGGCGCCCTGGCTCTCGGCCCGGTCCATTGCGGCAGAGATGCGGGCGGTATTGCCGTCGAGATCTCCCACCACAAGATCGAGCTGGGCCCCGGCCACACGCAGGTAATCGGTCATCGAGGAAAGCCTAGGACATCCCCGGTCCCGCAGCTTCCGGCGAATCGAGCTGGGTCTGGTGGAGGCAGCACCCGGGCGAGCAAACACCGACTGGACGAAAGCCATCCCAGCCGACTCGGTCGCTAACGTCGCGCCATGGGACCAATCCCCGACGCGCTTCTCCCCCTGTTCGTCACAGCGGGCTGGGCAAACCACGACGGCGAGCCGACGGCCGCGGCCGCGGCGTATGTGGACCGCATTCGGCGGGGACCTGAACCCGAAGCCGCTTTCGCCCGGCTCGCCAGCCTTCTGGAAGCGTTCGGCGACGAGGTCCTCGGTGATCCGGAGAAGGTCGAAACACTCGTCTCCGTGTGTTCTGCCTCGCGGGCCTTGACGAGCTGGCTTCATGTCAACCCTTCCTGGCTCACCGACGATGAGCCGTCCGAACCTGATCTCTCTGACGAGCCTCGACGTGCGTTGCGGCGGTTTGTGCAGGCTCGGTTGGTGCGTACGGCGATACGGGATCTGCTCGGCGTAGCGGACATGCCGACGGTCGGCCGCGAACTGTCCGACACCGCGGATGCTGCCGCCCATGCCGCCTTGGCGATAGCAACCGACCACACCCGCGCCGACCTGCGCTACCAACCCCTGCCGGAAGTCCCTTTCAGTGTCATCGCCATGGGCAAGTGGGGAGCCCAGGAACTCAACTACGCCTCCGACATCGACGTCCTCTTCGTCTACGACACCCCCACCGACGCCGACCCGGAACTCACCCGCAGCTACGCCAACCAGATAGCCTCCGGATTCGTCTCCGCCCTCGCCGACGTCACCGCAGACGGCATCGCCTACCGTGTCGACACCGACCTCCGCCCAGAAGGACGCAACGGACCCCTCACCCGCAGCCTCGACTCCTACGCCGCCTACTACGACCGCTGGGCCGCCACCTGGGAGTACCAAGCCCTCATCAAAGCCAGACCCGCCGCAGGCGACCCCACCCTCGCCGAAGCGTTCACCAACCTCATCACCCCCCACGTCTACCCCAGCACCCTCCCACCAGACACCATCCGCAACATCCGCACCATGAAAGCCAGAATCGAGGACCGCCTGAAAGGCATGGAAGGCACCGAACTGAAGCAGGGGATCGGTGGCATCCGGGACGTGGAGTTCGCCGTCCAGCTCCTGCAACTGGTACACGGTCGCTTCGACGGTGCGCTGCAGGAACGGGGGACCCTGCAGGTCCTGTCCACCCTCGGCAGCTTCGGGTACGTGCGAGAAGAGGATGCGGTCGCCCTGGCCGCCGCCTATCGGTGGCTACGAACCGCCGAGCACAGGGTCCAGCTGTGGGATCTGCGGCAGACCCACACGTTGCCTCCGGATTCGGTCGGCCGTCGACGCGTCGCCGCCACGATGGGATACGGGAGCGACCTCGACCGGTTCGAGGCCGACTTGCGCAACCATCGATCCACCGTCAGACGCATCCACGAAGCACTCTTCTACCGACCCCTCCTGGAAGCGTTCGCTGCCTCACCAACGGTACGGCTCTCCGCTGATGGCACAGTCCGTCAACTCGCGGCGCTTGGCTACCGGGACGCCGAAGCCGCCCGAGCGGCCGTAGCGGAGCTCACCGCCGGACTCTCGCGACGCTCCCGGCTCATGCGCCAGACCCTCCCTCTCATGCTCGACTGGCTCTCCAAGTCCCCTGACCCCGACCTCGGTCTGGAGCAACTCCGCCTGCTCGTCGCAACAACGGCGGACCACGCACAGCTCATCGCAACGCTACGTGACACACCGGTTGCAGCGGAACGGCTGTGCGCGATCCTCGGATCGAGCAGGCTCCTCGGCGATCTCTTGGACCGCATCCCCGAGCTCCTGCCCACCCTCGCGGACGACAGAGCCCTCGCCAAGGTGGAGAGCCGAGATGCGCTGATCGGGAGAGTGGTCCGCGCCATGCGAACCCGACCGAACCGTGACGAGCAGCTCCGTGCGTTGCGGCGGTTTGTGCAGGCTCGGTTGGTGCGTACGGCGATACGGGATCTGCTCGGCGTAGCGGACATGCCGACGGTCGGCCGCGAACTGTCCGACACCGCGGATGCTGCCGCCCATGCCGCCTTGGCGATAGCAACCGACCACACCCGCGCCGACCTGCGCTACCAACCCCTGCCGGAAGTCCCTTTCAGTGTCATCGCCATGGGCAAGTGGGGAGCCCAGGAACTCAACTACGCCTCCGACATCGACGTCCTCTTCGTCTACGACACCCCCACCGACGCCGACCCGGAACTCACCCGCAGCTACGCCAACCAGATAGCCTCCGGATTCGTCTCCGCCCTCGCCGACGTCACCGCAGACGGCATCGCCTACCGTGTCGACACCGACCTCCGCCCAGAAGGACGCAACGGACCCCTCACCCGCAGCCTCGACTCCTACGCCGCCTACTACGACCGCTGGGCCGCCACCTGGGAGTACCAAGCCCTCATCAAAGCCAGACCCGCCGCAGGCGACCCCACCCTCGCCGAAGCGTTCACCAACCTCATCACCCCCCACGTCTACCCCAGCACCCTCCCACCAGACACCATCCGCAACATCCGCACCATGAAAGCCAGAATCGAACGCGAGCGACTCCCCCGGGACGCTTCCTTCCACCTCAAACTCGGACCCGGCGGTCTCAGCGACATCGAGTTCTTCACGCAACTCCTCCAACTGCGGCACGGCGGATCACACCCGAGTCTGCGGACACAGGGCACGATCTCAGCGCTGCGAGAACTCGCCCGCGAGAGGATTCTCACCGGCAAGCAGGCAGACACGATGATCGATGCATACCGCTTCTGTTCCCGGGTACGGAATCGTCTCTACCTGCAACTTGGGAGACCATCCGACGCGTTGCCGACGGACGGACTGCAGGGGGTTCGCCTCGGACGCTCCCTCGGATTCGACGAGTCGCCGCACTCTTCGCTGCGCGAGGAATACCGGCGGTTGACGCGTCGCGCCAGGCGATTGGTGGAGCGCGGTTTCTACCGCGACTCGATCCGATAGCATCTGTCCACCATGAACTGCTCTCCGCAACGCCTGAAGTCCATCGTCGCGCCGGTCGTCCCCACGGCCATCGAGGCCCGTCACCACATCCACCAGCATCCGGAGATCGGACATCAGGAGTTTGGAACAACGCAGTACCTGGCCGAGGTGCTGCGTGACGCCGGTCTCGAACCACGCATCCGTCCGACAGGAACCGGACTTACCGTCGATGTCGGCGAGGGCGAACCCCTCGTGGCTTTCCGGGCGGACATCGACGCCCTCCCGATCCAGGAAAGGACCGGGCTTGCCTTCCAGTCGGAGAACCCCGGCCTCATGCATGCCTGCGGACATGACGTCCACAGCGCGATCGCCATCGGCATCTCCATCGCTCTGTCAAGGCTGAGACCGCTCGATGGGTCGGTCAGGTTCATTTTCCAGCCCGCAGAGGAGCAGTTCCCCGGAGGTGCTCAGGAACTGATCGATGAAGGCCTCCTCGAAGGCGTCGACTCCATCGTCGCGTTTCACGTCGACCCTTCGCTCCCCGCCGGCAAGATCGGCTTCCGGGCGGGGCCGATCACCGCTTCGTCCGACCAGTTCATGATTTCGATCGAAGGACCAGGGGGCCACACCGCTCGGCCGCACCTCACCGTCGACACGGTCAACGCCGCGGGCAGGATCATCACCGAGCTGCCGCCCTTGCTCAGCAGGAAAGTCGACGCCAGGGTTCCTCTCGTCGTCGTGTTCGGATCGGTGGATGGTGGAACGGCGAACAACGTCATCCCCTCCCGGATCATCCTTCGCGGCACGGCGCGAACACTCGGTCGGGAGACATGGGAGCAGATGCCAAAGCTGATCGATCAGCTCGTCCAGGAGATCGCCTCACCGACCGGAGCAACCGTCTCGGTCGACTACAAGACTGGCATCGCACCGGTGATCAACGACGAGCACACCATCGCCGAGGCGAGGTTCGCCGTCGGGCAGGTGCTCGGACCGCACGCGGTCGTTGCCACGCAGCCAAGTATGGGAGCAGAGGACTTCTCCGCCTACCTGGAGGCAGTCCCGGGAGCCATGTTCCGTCTGGGCGCCGCCCCCAAGGGCCACGAGCCGGTCGACCTGCACTCGTCACACTTCGATGTCGACGAACAGGCCATCTCGACCGGGATGCTGGCCGGAGCTGCGACGCTGATGGGAATGCTCTCCTGCACCTGGGACGAGGAGATCCCGCTCTCGTGACATCGTGGCCGAGCCTTTCGGCCCGAACCGTCACAGAGAGGAAGCCTCGAGGGCCCTCCCGGTTGCCTCGGCCACTCGTCTGATGTCGCCTACCAGCGCGGCAAACTCGTCGGGAAGCAACGCCTGTGCGCCGTCGACGAGAGCTAGCTCAGGGTCGGGGTGCACATCGATCATGAGGCCGTCGGCGCCGGCTGCGACCGCTGCGAGTGCCAGCGGCGAAACGAGGGCTCGTTTCCCCGAAGCGTGGGACGGGTCGACGAAGATCGGCAGATGGCTCATCGACCGCACGACCGGAATCGCGGTGATGTCGAGGGTGTTGCGTGCCGCCGTCTCGAACGTGCGGATTCCCCTCTCGACCAGGATGATCTGGTGGTTGCCTTCCTTGTAGATGTACTCGGCGGCATCCAGCCACTCCTCAATCGTTGCCGTGAACCCACGCTTGAGCTGTACCGGCCGCGGCTGGCGACCGACCTCTCGAAGCAGCGGGAAGTTGGCCATGTTGCGGGAACCGATCCGGACGATATCGGCATAGGAGGACACCGTCGCCACGTCGCGCGGATCGAGCACTTCGGCAACAAACGGCATCTCCAGGGCCTCACGCGCCTCGACAAGCAGTTCCAGACCTGCTTCTCCAAGTCCCTGAAACGAATAGGGGGACGTCCGGGGTTTGAACGCGTCGCCCCGCAGAATGTGCGCACCCGCGGCTTTGACGGCCTCGCCGGTTCGTAGCAGCTGATCCCGGCTCTCGACGGCGCAGGGTCCGGCGACGATGGTCATCGTCCCGCCGCCAATGCGATGTCCGGAGACGTCGATCACCGTCGGCTCCTCCTGGAAGTCGTGACCGACGAAGCGAAGTGGCTTTGTGACGACCACCGTTCTCGCCACCTCCGGGACCGCCTCCCAAGGGATCTGACGCACGGTCTCGAGGTCGCCAACCGCACCTACGACCGTCCTCACCTGGCCGTGGGAGACACGAGCCTCGGCGCCGGCAGCTCGGATGCGCGCCACGACGGCATCGACATCCTCAGGTCCGGCGTTCTTCTTCATCACGATGATCATCGGCTCACCCGTGTCTCGGGTCCACTAGCTGCATTCTGCGTACCTTGTCTCCATACACGGCCCGCAACCCGTGTTCCACCTCATCGGCCGTTCCAGAGTCCCAAATGGTAACGAGTATCGCACCCTCGTCATCCAAGCCGATGAGCACTCCGGTGCACCGTGGGTCTTCGGCCACCTCGTCTGCGAGAACGACGAGACCGTGCGGGTCCTCATCGGTCGCCTGCTGCACAATGACCGCTTCCACAGCTGCCGATGGTACCCGGGAACTCACCCATGAGCCGCTCCTACACTCAGCGTATGGAACGTGTCCTCGTCACCGGAGCGGCGGGGTGGACAGGAGCCGATCTGATCCGACGCCTCGCCCACCGCAGCGACCTCGAGATCATCGGAGTAGATGATCTCGAAGCGCACGTTCCCGCCGAGTTTCACCAGAGCAAACTCGACACTCTCGAGTTCGCCAATCGCGTCCTGGACCTCGCCCCCACCGGCGTCGTGCATCTGCACACCGGGCATCGTGCGCAGGCGAGCATGCCGATGGAGACCCAAACGCTCCTCGGTGCCCTGTCTCGCATCTCCGCCCTTCGCCGAGTCGTGGTTCTCTCCGATCTCGCCATCCACGGGACCGGACCACGGCTTCCCTCGGTGCTCTCCACCCAGACAGCGGCCACCGGGGAACAGACTCGATACGCGAGGTTGCTACGGGACATGGAAACCGCTTTCGCGTCGTTCGCGACCGAACGATCCGACGTAGGAGTCACGGTGGTTCGATGTCCTCCGCTCTTCGGAGAGAAGAGCAACGGTCCGATGCGCCGGTATCTCACCTCGCGAGTCGTCCCGACCATCCTCGGCTACGACCCCCGGCTTCAGTTTCTCCACGAGGACGACGCAGTGGCCCTGCTCGAGCACACGGTCTTCTCCGGACAGTCGGGCACCTATGAGGTGGCGGCACCCGGCCAGATCTACCTGAGCCGTGTCCTCAGGCTTGGCAGGAGGATCCCCCAACCACTGCCGGAACGTCAGTTCCGAACCGCTCTCCGGGCGATGCGCGGCAGCGATCTTCCCGAAGATCTCATCAGGCTTCTTCGTCACGGCAGGGTGATCGAACCGCAGTGGGACCTCCTCGGGTTCGAGCCCAGAAGAAGCTGCAGAGAGACCATCATCTCCGGGTACGGACGGGCGGCCTAGTGGTGTGTCGCCCGATTAGTGCCCGCGAATCTCCGAGGACTCTGCGTCATCTGGCAAGGACGCACAACG
>CBEVHI010000081.1:0-8375 GCA_965549635.1 uncultured bacterium
GCTCGCCGCCCCACTCTGAGAACGGATGGGCGATCAGGTTGGCATTGAAGAACCGGGGATAGAGGACAGACAAAAGTGGCAGATGGAAGCTTGCCTCGATGACTCAGGGTTTGATGAACACCTTGCCGTTGGGTTTGGCCAGTTCGGCCGGCAATCTGGTCATGGCTTCTTCGAGTGACAGGATGGCGGTCACGTCGGTCTTCCATTCGCCGCTGGCGAAACGCAGTTGAGCGGTTTGGATGGCTGCCATCCTGTCGACCATGGGGGTCTCTTGCATCCAGCGGACCAGCCAGAATCCCTCGATACGTTTCATCATGAAGATGAGATGGCCGGGTTCGAGCAGCGTGGGGAGCTCGGTGTCGAGCTTGCCGTAGACGATCCAACGGGCGTGACGTCCCATGGCGGCGAAGACCCTGGCGCTGACCTGATTGGCGACGGCGTCGAGGAACACGCGCGGCCTCTCTTCTCGGAGCACAGTGCTCAGTTGCTGTTCGAAGTCGTCGGCTTCGCTGTTGAGCACGTGGGCGGCCCCCAGCGCTTTGAGGGGCTCGATCTGACCTTCGCGACGGACGATGGCGATCGGTCGGTAGTCCTCGTCTGCGGCAGCACCGATCATCAGCTTGGAGAGCTGGCTGGCTCCGGCGGAGATAATGAAGGCTTTGGCCTCATCCTTCTTGACGATGTCGAAGATGGCGAGTGCAGTCAGTGGGTTGACGATCATGCCGGCGCCGTCTTCGTCTCGGACGCTGTCGACAAGGGGGATGCAGTTGGCGGCATCCGCAATGGAGTATTCGCTCCACGTGCCGGGAGCGCCGGCGGCGGCGACGAAAGCAACCCGTTGGCCGAGGTAGGCATCGGCGATCGGACCACCGCCGGAGGCGACCACGTCGCCAACGCCCTCGAACCCGGCGGCGTTGCCCTCAATCCGGGGCTGGCCGTACAAGCCCTGGATGAACATCTCGTCGGAGGGGTTGACGGACGCCAGCGTCACCTTGATGCGGACTTGTCCTTCGCCGGGTTCGGGTACAGGCAAGTCGCCCAGCTGAACGAACGGTTCCATCGCGGCTAACGCCGTGTCGTCGGGACGCTCGGTGGCGTAACCGTCTCCTTGGAGAATGAGTGCCCTCATCGTGTCGGCCACTCCGATTCAGCTCCTTTGCGGGTGAAGGCGAAGTCTATCAATCGGGTCCTCCGGCGCCGCGGTCGCTAGTGCCTTGACCAGCAACGTTCGGGGCGTCGACGGCAAGGCCGCACAACGAAGGTGTACCGCTGGGAGCATCGAGGCGGAGGACGCAGCCGGCGGCTTTCCGGAGATCAGCTATACCTCGGGTTCACCCCAGACCGAGAACGGATGGGCGATCAGGTTGGCATTGAAGAACCGCGGGTCTCCTGTCACCTCTTCGCCGATCCAGTCGGGTGTGGCGAACCACTCATCCGGGTCGGACAGCTCCACCTCGGCAACGACGAGGCCGGCGTTCTCCAGGTGGAAGTCGTCCACCTCCCAGAGGTGGCCACGAAAGGGCACGGTGAACCTGGTCTTGAAGATCAGCGGTCGCTCGCACAGGTGATCGAGCATCTGATCGGCGTCCTTGCGAGGAATCTCGTACTCGAACTCGGCGCGTACCGCCCCTACCGAGATCCCCTTGACGGTCAGATACCCGCGCTCACCAATGGTGCGCACCCGAACCGTCCGCTCCTTCACCGTCGACAGGTACCCCTGGCGGTAGTCGATCCCATCTGCCAGCTCTCGCCACTCATCCCCGGTGACCAGGAACTTCCGTTCGATCTCTACGCCCATCGCAACCTCCGAAGCACCGCCGGATAGCTCTCGTTCTCATGGTCATCGATGCCAAGCATCGCCGCGACCGACTCGACGGCGGCCGGGTCTGCCGACTCGATGGCCATCGTGAGGATCTCGTCACCGTAGATCGTCACGACGGCAACTTCGGCGCGACAGTCGCCGATCGACAGCAGCGACCTCTCCTTGCGGACGGGAACTGCTGTCACGCCTTCAACTCGATCTGCGGCTGCGATGAACATCTCCTCACCGACAAGGTCTGCCTCCATTGCGGGTGCCTCGACGTCGAGGCGAGAGAACACCGACCCGACCGCCACGTGACGCTCGATTGGGAACGCGGCCTTGAAGACGGGCCGCCATCGCTCCAGAGCACCGCGACGCTCGAGCAGCTCCTTGATATCGATGACCCCAGCCCTGATCTTCACGTTCGTCTGCTCGGCATGTGACACGATGTAGGTCTCGCTGCTCTGTCTGCGCTCCGACAACACCCCAGCTTCCAACAGCCGGGTCTGCGCCAATTCGAGGTCGTCACCCCAGACCCTGAACTCATACCGAGGAATGATTTCCATCACCGCGAAGGTAGCACTCAGCCGCGCACGCGGAAGGGGCCCAGCGGGGCAATCTGTGGAACGATCACGTCCGCGTCGCCGACGAGAACGGTCACGAGTGCCGAAGGTGCCAGGAAAGTCCTGGCTGCGGCCATGGCTTCCTCGCCGGTCACCCGCTCCAGGTCGGCGTGGTGGTCGCGGAGGTAGGAGACATCGAGGCCCCGCGCCAGCAGTGACGTGACGATGTCGGCAAAGCCGGCCTGGGTGTGTGCTCCGATCGCCAACGTTCCGATCCGGTAGCGCCGCGCCTCGTCGAGTTCGGCCGCCTCGGGCGGCGAGGAGACCATTCGACCCAGCTCGTACCCGATCTCGACCAGCGCCGCACCCGTAACCTCACTGCGCACGTCGGCGGAGATCGTCAACGCAGAACCCGACACCGCGTGTTGCACACGCGAAGCAGGGTTGTAGGTGAATCCTTTGTCCTCGCGAAGGTTGGCAACAAGCCGGGACGAGAAGTATCCGCCGAAGATGAGGTTGGCCAGTTCGAATGCCGGGTATGCGGGAGACCCGGAAGGTGGAGCGAAGCCACCGAGTCGGATATTCGTCTGTTGCGCACCCGGCCGATTCACGACGAGTGTCGGACCTTTCCGCGGCGGCGACGGTCGTGGAACCGGCTGGGGACGGCGCCGGCGTTTCCACACCCGCAGGGCATCCAGCACTGCTGTGGCGGCTGCCGCCGGTGCAACGTCTCCGGCCATCACCATGAGCGCACCTCCCGGCCGAACGAGTTGGTCGTGGAGGGCCCGAAGCCGGGTAGGCGTCACCCTGCGCAGGGTCGACGGCGATGGCAATCCGATGCCGTATGGATGTCCGCCGAAGAGCCGCTTGCGCAGCTCCTCCCCTGCGATCACCTCGGGTTGCGATCGTGCGAGCACGACCTCCTGCGCCAGGCGCTCCCGTTCGGTCCACACCGACGTGTCCGGATAGGCAGCATCGGTGAGCACCTCTGCCACGAGGCTCAGAAAGTCATCAAGCCGACTGGCGAGCACGGAGCCCGAAAGTCGCAGCCCGTCTCCGTCGGTGTCCACCGAAAGGAAGCCTCCCAACTGCTGAAGCCGCATTGCCAGGTCGGCTTCGGAGTGGCGCCCTGTCCCGGTCTCCATTGTCTGGGCGAGGAGGTCACGTCGAGCTTCCTCGCCGGCCGTGGTCGCCGGCAGTGGGACTCTGAGGCGCATCTCGACGAGCGGAGCACCCCTTCGCCGGGCGACAACGGAACGCAGCCCGTTGGCCAGGACCTCGTCCCGTACGCGAGGCAGCCGAATCGGTTTGGACGGGCCGACTTCGGGTATCACCTTCCACCTCCGGGAACGATCTCGAGTTCGGAGCGCCGATCCGCTCGAATCCATTCGCCGGCAGCATCGACAACGTCGGAGAGGGAGACGTTCCCGTATGCCGAGGGGATCCTGTTGACGAGCTCCGGATCGTCGTAGAGGAGTTCGAGTTCTGCCGCGCCGAGCGCTCTGTTGAGTACGTGATTCGTCTTGCGGGTGTACCCGGCAACGAGCCGGTTGATCACCCGTTCGACTTCGTCCGCATCCAGATCTGCAGTCACCCGTGTCACTTCCTCGTCGATAGCCGCGATGATCCGCTCACGATCCGACTCCCGGTGGTAAAAGGCACTGATCTGGAAGCGGGTCGGGTCTCGCATCTCCATGGCACCGGCCCAGCCCGGGCTCTCGCCAATCCACGCATCGACCGAGGTGACCAACGCTTCCCCGCGCACGAGTCGTTGTTCGAGTCGAGACGCGGCGCCGTCGGCAAGCACCCCCGCCAGCACATCCAGGGCGAGGACCGTTTCCAGATCGGCAACCGGATCGGGGACCCGGTAGCCGAGAGCGAGTGCCGGCGCAGGTGCGAACTCGTCCCGATGACGGAAGAATCTGACGCCTTCGGTGATCGGCTCGAAGAAGGACGGGCGGCGAGGACGGTTTCGGCCCTCGATCTCACCGAAGTGACGCCCGACGAGCTGTCGGGCCGCCTCCGGCTCCAGGTCACCACAGATAGCCAGTACGGCATTCGCCGGCGTGTAGAAGCGAGTGAAGAAGTCGCGAACGTCGTCGAGGTGGGCTGCTTGCAGGTCATCGAAGCTCCCGTAGCCATCGTGGGCATTCGGGTAGCTATCGAACATCAATTCGGGCAACAGAATCCACGGGAACTTGCCGTACGCCCTATTGAGGACGTTGAGGCGGATCTCCTCTTGAACGACGGCGATTTGGTTGTCGAGATTCTCCTGGTCGACCACCAGTGATCCCATCCGATCCGCTTCGAGGAAGAGCGCCATCTCCAGTGCGGCCGACGGAAGCACCTCGTAGTACGCGGTGTAGTCGGGGGTGGTCGTCCCGTTGAGAACACCGCCGTTGCCCATCAGCAGTCGATCGAACTCGCCCTTGGGTACCCGTGCAGAACCCTGGAACATCATGTGTTCGAACAGGTGAGCGAAACCGCTCCTCCCTTCCGGTTCGGAACGAAACCCGACGTCGTAGAGCACGGACACGGCCACGACTGGACTGGATTGGTCGGGCATCAACACGACGCGCAACCCGTTGTCGAGTCGAAATCGGTCTACGGGGAAGTGGAGGGATCCCATCGACCGAGAGCGTAGTGCCCCCAAGAAAGCTCCCGACCGGTCTCCCCGGACCGGCAGCCAGAGTCGGCCGAGCGGAGTGTGCACTGGAGTCGCGCACGCGCCTGTGCCACCATGGGACCATGATCAGCGGCCCCATCTCCGACGACGCCGACGGATTCCGGGTTCTCCCCGGCTGGCGAGTCGGCCACCTCGTCGAAGAGTCGACAACGCGGTCGGGACTGCTCGTGCCGGCCGCCACGGTTGCGGAGAAGTCAACCGAGGCACTCGCCCTCGTTGATGTGGAGAATGGCGAGCGTTTCTGGGCGGTTCCGACCGAGGCGTGGCGGTTCATCTGGCCGATCACCGGCCAGGTCGTCATCGCCGTTCGAGAGACCCAGATCATCGCCGAGGAGCAGCACGAGGACCAGCCGCCGGGAGGCCGCTACCTGTGACATCATCGAAAGGTCGAGCCGGGCGCAGACTGACAGCGACCGTCACCGACCTGGAGGTGACTCGTCAACGGGCCTTCCTCGTCGGATCCCTGCTCGACCGCGATGCGTCGCTCGAGGAGCTCGCCCGCCTCACCGATACGGCCGGGTCCGACCCCGTCGGCCAGGAGGTGCCGCGGCAACGCACGCCCGATCCAGCCACCTTCGTCGGCTCGGGTCAGGCCTCCCGCCTCGCTGAGCTGACCCGACAGCTCGACGTCGACGTCGTCATCTTCGACGATGACCTCACACCCACCCAGCAGCGCAACCTGCAGAAGGTCTTCGGGTGTGATGTCGTCGACCGTTCCGGGTTGATCCTGGACATCTTTGCCCAGCACGCGACGAGCAGAGCGGGGATGCTTCAGGTCGAGCTCGCTCTCCTGCGCTACTACCTCCCTCGTCTGCGGGGCAAGGGCACGTCGCTCAGCCGGCAGGCCGGCGGGATCGGGACCCGGGGGCCCGGCGAGACGAGACTGGAGACCGATCGGCGACGCATCGAGCGCCGGATCACTCGCCTCGAGCACGATCTCGAGAAGCTGCGGCGGACCAGAGCGACCCAGCGAAAGGCCCGTCGGAAGCACGAGATTCCCCAGGTTGCGCTGGTCGGCTACACGAATGCCGGAAAGTCGACGCTCCTCAATCGCATCACCGGCACCGACGTACCCGTCGAGGACCGGTTGTTCTCGACCCTTGACCCGACGGTGCGCCAGCACGAGTTCGCCGGCGCCCTCGCAGCGGTCTTCTCCGACACCGTCGGGTTCGTGCGTCGCATCCCCCACGGTCTCATCGAGGCGTTCCGTTCAACTCTCGAAGAGGTAGCCGATGCCACATTGCTCGTCCATGTCGCCGACGCGGCAGATGCCGATACGGAGCTCCAAATCGCCACGGTGCGAAAGGTTCTCGCCGATCTCGGAGCGGCGACGATTCCTGAAGTCCTCGCGCTCAACAAGCACGACGCCGCAGACCCCGTCCACGTGAAGCGTCTCCTGGCGCTGCATCCCGACGCGATCGCCGTCTCAGCGACAACGGGGAGCGGGGTTGATGATCTCGTCGACAGGGTCGGGTCATTCCTTGCCCGCCGCGCGACTCTCACCAACCTCGCCGTCCCCTACGATCGTCCCGACGTGGTGGCCATGGTGTGGCGGGAAACCGACGTCATCGACGAAACACACGGGGAAGATGGCACGCTGTTCACCGCGCGCATCCCCGTCGACCGAGCGCATCTCTTTCAAGAGTTCTCCGTCGGAAGAGACGACTGAACCTCTCCTGCTGTCAGCTGTCAGCTGTCGGCTGTCGGCTCTCAGCTGTTTGACAGCCCCACGATTGTGGCGACCAAGGCCGCGGCCACGATGATGGCCAGGAGGAACGCCACCGCTGCCGGTATCAACACGATCGCTGCCGCCGCGCCGGTGGACACTTCCTCGGATTCCCGAACGGCGATGACAGAGCAGACCAGGGTCCAGACCGCACCGACGAGCCCTCCGATGATCGGCACGATACCCAGCGCGGATGGCGCATAGGCGTAGCCGAGCGGACGGAACATCTCCATGTAGGCGGCTTTGCCGCTGAACAGCTTGCCGAGGAGCCAGAACACCCCCGTCACGATCCCCAATCCCAGGGTTGGGGCCAGGATCCCGACAAGGATCCACGACCCGAACCGGAAATCACCGGGACCGAAGAGCGTCCCGAGTCCTCCGACGAGGGCGGCGAGGCCCACAACGATCATCGCCTCGGTCGTCTTGGACTCGTCGCCGGAGACCTCCCGGTAGATCGTCGGGTCGAGCTTCACCGCGCGAATGACCCGATCCATCAGTGTTCCGCTCGCCGTGCCTTCGGCACTGTCACCGAGCATGTGGATCCCTCCTCCTGGACTGGCTGCATCTTCCCACAACCGCGCTCGCCGGTGCGGTCATTGCAGACTCAGGCGCGGGCAGAGACCAGCGCCGCCCCGATGATTCCGGCTTCGTTCTGGAGGACCGCCGGCACGACATTTGCGTCTACCGAGATCGCCTCCGAGAACCGTTCGAACTTGCGGCTCACCCCGCCGCCGACGATGAACAGGTCGGGAGAGAACAGCACGTCGAGATGCCGGAGAACTCGATCGACCCTTCTCCCCCACTCGTGCCAACTGAGGCCCTTCGCCTTGCGCACGCGAGCGGCGGCGTAGTGCTCGGCCTCTCCGCCCCGAAACTCGAGATGCCCCAGCTCGGTATTGGGCACCAGTCGTCCATCGACGAACATGGCGCTCCCGATCCCCGTCCCGAATGTCAACAGCATCACGACACCCTGGTGGCCCTTCCCGGCCCCGAACTGCATCTCGGCGACACCGGCGGCATCGGCATCGTTGAGCAGCGTGACGGGAGATCCGGTCACCTGTTCGAAGAGCGCGTCACCGTCGACTCCGATCCAGGACGCATCGACGTTGGCCGCCGAATAGACAACACCGCGGCGCACCACTGCCGGGAAGGTACATCCGATCGGTCCCTCCCACCGGAAGTGGTCGACGAGTTCGGCAACCACTGCGGCAACGGAGTCCGGTGTGGCCGGTTGCGGGGTGAGGACCTTGTACCGCTCGCAGGTCAGCGCACCCTGTTCGACGTCAACGGTGGCCCCCTTGATGCCGGAGCCGCCGATATCGATGCCCAAGATCTCCATGGAGGCAAGGATATCCGGAATCTCGGAAATGGCAGCGTCGAATAGCGACGCCAGCATTGCCGAGAAAGAGATAGGCTCGTCGCCATGTGTGACACGATCGTCGTTGTCCGGCCAGACAAGGTCCTGTTCGCCAAGAACTCCGATCGCGATCCCAACGAAGCCCAGCTCCTCGACTGGCAGCCGCGCCACTCCTACCCACCGGGAACAACCCTCCAGTGCACACACATAGAGATTCCCCAGGTGCGCGAGACCAACGCGGT
>CBEVHI010000082.1:0-8370 GCA_965549635.1 uncultured bacterium
AACAGCTGACAGCACACAGCTCACAGCCAACAGCAAGAGCCGCAATGCTCGCCCTTCGGTCCCCGGGCGAGCGTTGCCGCGGTACGAAGTACCAGGTACGAAGTACGGCTCGCTGTGCGAGCACGGTTCCCTTCTGAAGCTTCGCATACCTATACTCTCAAGGCCTATGCCTCTGAATGAGGATTCTCTGCTCAGTACTCCTGATGCTCATGTGCGCCTTCGCGTGCCGTCCAACCACCTGATGCTCGAACTGGTGGGTGAGCGAGACGCGCATCTGCGGTCTCTCGAGAACGCCTATCCCGATGTTCAGATCGTCGCTCGCGGCAACGAGTTCACGATCGGTGGCGATCGTGCCGAGGAGGTACGCACCGTCCTGGAGGAGCTGCTCATTCTCGTGCAGGAGGGCCAGACACTGGATTCCGACCGTGTCCGTCGGGTAATCCAGATGGTCGAGGAGGAGGTTCCCAGCCCGTCCGGCGTCCTGATCGAGGGGGTTCCTGTTGGTCGCGGCAAGATCGTACGGCCTAAGACGGTCGGCCAGAGCCGCTACATCGCTGCGATCCGGGAGAACACGATGGTGTTCGCCGTCGGACCGGCAGGGACCGGCAAGACCTACCTGGCCATGGCCGCGGCGATCGAGTCGCTGAAGGAAGGTGCGGTCAGCAGAATCCTGCTGACCCGGCCCGCCGTCGAGGCCGGTGAACGGTTGGGGTTCCTGCCGGGGGACCTGGCCGCGAAGATCGACCCGTATCTTCGTCCGCTCTATGACGCCCTGTACGAGATGCTGGGCCCCGACGAGACCGGCAAGCTGATGGAGCGTGGGACGATCGAGATCGCTCCTCTTGCCTACATGCGAGGACGAACCCTCAACGATGCCTGCGTCATCCTTGACGAGGCACAGAACACGTCTCCAGAGCAGATGAAGATGTTCCTGACTCGCCTCGGCTTCAACTCGAAGATGATCGTGACTGGTGACATCACCCAGGTGGACCTGCCGACCGGCAAGGGTTCCGGACTGCGTGTCGCCCGACAGGTGCTGAGAGATATCCCGGGGGTCGCTTTCGTGGAGCTCACATCCAGGGACGTGGTCCGGCACCGCATTGTCGCGGCCATCGTCGATGCCTATCAGCGGTACGAGGATCAACGCTCCCATGAGTAAGTACCTAACCGGCAAGACCGCGGTGCGTTTGGCGATCGTGGTCGCCACCGTGGCGTTGACCTGGGCGGCGCTCATGATCGGGCAACAGACCGCCACCGTCACCGTCACGGTGGGTGAGCCGTCACCTCAGGACTTCTTCGCCAATCAGTTCGTGACGGTGGTCGATCCGGTAGCAACCGCCACGGCCAAGAGCGCTGCTGCCGAACAGATCGAGCCCGTGTTCTCGCCAGACCCTGAACGCTCCCAAGAAGTGCTCGTCGGGATCGGTCAGCTCTTCGACACGATCGCGGCAGCGGTCTTCCTCCCCGAACCCGAACCAGTTCCCTCTACAACGACTACGGTCGTCGAACCTGAGATCACCACAACCGTCTCGACGACCACGTCCACCACCGCGGCCGGTGACGCATCCACGACCACAACAACGGAGGTCCCGGCAACGACCGAGGTCACCGGTCTCGTGTTCCTGGATGCCGACGGCGATGGCACCTTCGACTCGGAGGCCGGGGACTTCCCGAAGGCAGGGATCACCGTTGCCATCACAGACGGGGCGGGGGTCGTCTCCGAGGTCGACACGGACGCGGAGGGTCGGTATCGCGTCGTGGGTGTGGAGGTCGGGACGGTGATCGTGGATGTGGAGGACGCCACCGTTCCAGACCACTTCGCCCTGTCGACGGAGGGCGATCCTCAGTCTCTCACTGCTGTCGAAGGCAAGGTGCTCGAGGTCGACCCGGTCGGCTTTGCGCCACAGTTGAGCGACCTGGAGACCCAGGCGCAGTTTCTGGAGGCAGCGTATCCGACGCTTCAGCCTGAAACGCGTACGTTCCTCGTGTCGATGGTGACGGGCGACGTGATGCGTCTCGCCACGGGACGCGTGCCGTACCTGGCAGAGATCCGTGCTGCCGCCCTGGATCGAGCCGCGACGCTGCTCCAGCAAGGTCTGGCCAACTCCGATGATCTCAACACCGCTCGCGCCGGACTCGCGGTGACACCACCCCCGGTCAGTCTCGATGGGAGTCTCGACTTCGATGCGAGCAAGGCAGCCGGCGACGTGGTCTCCTCGCAGCTGCAGATCAACAAGTTCGAGGATGAAGCGAAGACCGAGGAACTCAGGCAGGCTGCGATGGACGCGGTGCCCGACTCCGAGGTCGACTACCAGCAGGGCGAGAAGATCGTGGGTGTGGGGACTCCGGTATCCGAGGTCCAGCTCGCAGCGATCGAAGAGCTTGGTTTGCTCCGTCAGACGGGTCCCGAGCGAGTAGCCATGTTGCTGGTCGTGTTCCTCGTGGTCGGCATGTTGATCTTCTACCTCGCCCGGTTCAGGGCCCAGTTCTGGGCACACACGCGCAGGGTGCTCTTGTTTGGACTCCTCATCGTGCTCTCCGCTCTCGTCGCGCGCGGTGTCGCGGTATTGACGCCGGCCGGTCAACCGGCGGTCGGGTTCATTCTGCCGGCCGCCATGTTCGGGTTCATGGCTGCGATCCTGTTCGATGCCCGGATCGGCGTGGTCATGGCGATGGCGGTAGGTGCGCTCACCGGACTCGCCACGCGCGACCCTGGACTGACGCTCTTCGCGCTGCTCTCCACCATGACGCCGATTCCGTTCGTCTCCTCGATCTCTGCCAGAGGGGACCTGCGTAAGGCGATCATCTATACGGCACTCGTGATGTTCCCGATGGCTGGAGGGATCGCGTGGTTCTTCAACGGATGGGACGGGGCGATCGCGGCGGGTCTGTACGGCTTCGCCAACGGACTCTTCCTGTCTGGGTTGATTGGCGTCGCCGCCGTGTCATTCCTCGAAATCATGTTCGACGTTACGACGACTCTTCGTTTGCTCGACCTGACCGATCGCAACCATCCGGCGCTCCAAATGATGGAGGAAAAGGCCAGGGGCACGTTCAACCACTCGCTGATGGTCGGAACCCTCGCCGACAGGGCGGCAAAGGCGATCGACGCCAACAACCTGCTGGCCAGAGCAGCTGCGTACTACCACGACCTCGGCAAGACCGAGAACCCGCAGTTCTTCATCGAGAATCAATTCGGGATCCCCAATCCGCACGACGCCCTTCCCCCTGAGGAGTCGGCGGCGATCATTCGCGAGCATGTCGCCAATGGCGTCGAGCTGGCAAAACGCTATCGCATACCGACCGCCGTCGCCGATGGGATCGTGTCGCATCACGGTGACGGGATCATGCGGTACTTTTACCACAATGCCTGCGAACGCTATGGGGTCGATAACGTCGACATCGACGACTACCGGCACTACGGACACAAGCCGCAGTCCAAGGAGATGGCAATCCTCATGATGGCCGACGCCTTGGAGAGCGCATCGAGAGCGATCTTTGCCGACGAAGAACCGACCCGGGATCGGATCGAGGAGACAGTCGAGCGGGTCGTCGGCGAGAAGGTGACCGATGGGCAATTGAGCGAGAGCGAACTCACCCTCGGGGAACTGACGAGGGTCAAGGCGGCATTCGTCGATTCGCTGGTCGGCCACTACCACCAGCGGATTCCGTACCCCGGCTTCCCCGACGCCAGTCAAGAGACGTCGTGAACGTGTTCCTTGCCGACGAACAGGAAGATCCGTTAGAAGCCGAGCCGCTCCGGCGACTGGCGCTGCACGTTCTCGCGGCAGAAGGCCTTCCCGACCGTTCGGACCTGACGGTGATGCTCGTCGGATTGGACCAGATGAGCGAGTACAACGAGCGATTCCTGAAACGTGAGGGCCCGACCGATGTCCTCGCCTTTCCGCTCGAGCAGCTCACCCCTGGAAACTATCCGGATCCCGGAACGGATCGCCCGCCACTGAGTCTCGGCGACGTGGTGATCGCTCCTGCCTACGTGCGCCGCCAGGCTGAAGAGATGGGAGCGACCTTCGATGACGAGCTTGCGTTGATGGTGGTCCATGGCATCCTTCACCTGCTCGGGTATGACCACATGAACGACGCCGACGCCGAACGGATGGAGGCCAGAGAACGTTCGCTGCTCAAAGCCGCCGGGAAGAGGCGACGATGAGATCCGAGCGTCGAGAGATCTGTGGAGCCTGCTCATGATTCTCGGGTTCATAGCCACCGCCGTCCTGCTCCTGCTTGCCGGAGTTGTCCGGGCGGCCGCCGTCTCCGCGATGCTGACACCGAGGGCGGACGCCCTTCGAGATGAGGCCGAGGACATCTCTGGAGCTGGAAGAATCGCCGAACTGCTCGAGGATCGCGCGCAACTCCAGCCGTCGATCGGGATAGTCCACTCGGGACTGCTCGTCGCTGCTGCTGTTCCGGCCGCGTGGTCGTCCACGACGGTGACTTCAGGTTGGACCCTGCTGGGAGTGCTCGTCGGACTCGCCGTTGTCGTCCTCCTGGTCGGCGACCTTCTCCCTCGCGCCTACGGTCGCGGACATCCGGGTTCGCTGGCCTACTCATACGCAGGCCTTCTGTACCTCGTTGCCGGATTGGGCAGACGCACCGGCGAACTCCTCATCGAAGAGCCAGAAGAAGGCGTCAGCGAGAGTCCTGAAGAAGACGAGGAGGAAGAACTGAAGCTCATCAGCTCTGTTCTCGAGTTCTCGGACACACTCGTGCGCGAGGTGATGGTGCCGCGTCCGGACATGGTCACCGTCGACCGAGGCGAGACCACCGATCGCGCGCTCGATATCGTGATCGAAGAGGGTTTCTCACGCATACCGGTGGTGGGGGAGAGCCCTGACGACATCGTCGGATTCGTGTATGCCAAGGATCTGCTCGGGACGATGGATCGCAGGGGAGGTCCCGAGTCGGTCACGAACATCATGCGACCCGTCTACTTCGTACCTGAAACGAAGAGGATTCCTGAACTCCTGCGGGACATGCAGTCGAGACAGCAGCACATGGCGATTGTCGTCGACGAGTTCGGCGGGACGGCCGGCCTGGTGACCATCGAAGATCTGCTCGAGGAACTCGTCGGAGAGATCGTCGACGAGTACGACACCGAGGAGCCGCTGTTCGTCGAGGAGAACGAGGGTGTCTACCTGGTTGACGGCCGCTTCCCGGTCGAAGACTTGGAGGACACTCTCGAGGTGGAGTTGGCCCATGACGAGTGGGATACGATCGGTGGCCTGCTCCTCGACCTTGCCGGGAGAGTGCCGCTGGAAGGCGAGGAATTCGAAGACCAAGGCCTCCGGTTCTCCGTTCTGAGGGTGCAAGGACGCCGGGTCGTCCAGGTGCGGGTAACCCGACTGGCGACGGCGTGAAATCTGGTTTCGTAGCGGTCGTCGGGCGACCAAATGTTGGCAAGTCGACGCTGGTCAATGCACTCGTCGGCAGCAAGGTCGTCATCACGTCGCCTCGACCGCAGACGACCCGCAACACGGTACGCGGTGTCGTCACGGTGCCTGGAGAGGACGGTCTGCAGGCCGTCCTGGTGGACACTCCAGGCCTTCACAAGCCACGCAATGCTCTCGGAGAACGTCTCAATCGCCTCGTCTACGGGACGCTCGCCGAAGCAGACACCGTGCTGTTTCTGATCGATGCCACGGCTGCCGTCGGTCCCGGGGATCGCCTCATCGCCGAACGTCTCGCCCAATCCGGCACTCCGGTCATCGTCGTGGTCAACAAGATCGACGCCGCCCGACCCCGCCAGGTTGCCGAACGGCTCGTCGAAGCTGGTGCCTGGGAGTTTGCCGCGTACGTTCCGGTCAGTGCGCTCCGCGTCGAGGGTCTGCAGCCGATCCTCGACGAACTCGCGCACCTGCTGCCAGACGGTCCTGCGTACTTCCCCGAGGGTGAGGTCACCGATCAACCGGAGTCGTTCCTCGTCGGGGAGCTGATTCGAGAGAAGTTCCTCGCGCGCCTCCGCGATGAGCTTCCTCACTCACTGGTCGTCGAAGTGCGCGACCTCGAGCAACGTCCCGATGCCTCCGTGTACATCGATGCCCGCATCATCGTGGAGCGGGAGTCGCAGAAAGGCATCGTGATCGGAAAGAAGGGCGTGCTGCTACGGGACGCCGGGTCCGAGGCTCGGGTCGAGCTGGAGCGGCTGTTCGGGGCGCAGGTCTATGTCGATCTGCGGGTGAGAGTGGAGAAGAACTGGCAGCGCCGGCCACAGATGCTCGACCGGCTGGGGTTCGAGTAGCAGGAGACCCGCCGAGCGGGCCTCCCGAGTACCTGGTGTCAGGCATTCCGTGGTCCTAGTTGGCCTCACTTGCTGCCTACTCACTCTCGGCAGCGTTGGCAGGCTGTCGGCGTATCGACAACGTCGTCCCTCGGCGTCTTGGCGGTAGGGGTTGCGATACGAAGTGCGACGCCTGGTCACTGGCTGCTGGTCACTGGAAACTGGCAGCTGCCCGGTACCATCTCACGCATGGGCCTCCGCAGTGATCAAGGGATCGTGCTTCGCAGCTTCCCGTTCGGAGAAGCGGATCGCGTCGTTGTCATCCTGAGTCCCAACAACGGCAAGCTCCGCACCGTTGCCAAAGGGATTCGCAAAACGAAGAGCCGGTTCGGCGGTCGGCTCGAACCGTTCACGCACGTCGATCTCGTGCTCTACGAGGGACGCAATCTGGACACGATCACGCAGGTCTCGGTGATCGAGGCATTCCCGAACCTTCGCTCGGATCTCGACCGGGTCCTTGTCGCCGGGACAATGGTGGAGGTGGTCGACGCGGTTGCCGCCGAGGACGATCCGTCTGCTCGGCTCTTTCTGCTCCTTCAGCGTGGCCTGCGGGCGCTCGAAGCGAACCACGACGGGCCGGACCTGGTGACCTCCTTCCTCCTGAAACTCACCGATGTGGTCGGTTTCGCCCCGGCACTCGATCATTGCGCCGGTTGCGGACGTGATGACGTGCCGCTTCGGTTCAGCCTGTCAGCCGGTGGTGCGGTGTGTGGTAGCTGCCGGTCGGGAGGCACGATCCGGCTGCGGCCCGGGTTGACCGACTACCTCTCGGGGCTCGCAGTTGCGGCTCTCGATGGCCTGCCCCCGAGCGACCCTGCCTACTCCGGCGAGGCGCTGGGCATCACGAGACGGTTTCTCGAGCACCATCTGGAGCGGCGCCTCTCTTCTCTGGCAGTGATGCATGAGTGACGACCACCTCGACCGAGATCGCATGCCAACCCACATCGGGCTGATTCTCGACGGGAACGGCCGTTGGGCCGAACAGCGGGGGCTGCCGCGTACTGCTGGTCATGCGGCAGGTGAGTCGGCGCTGTTCTCCACGATTGAGTCTGCCCAGCGCCTCGGGGTTGGGTGGCTGAGCGCCTATACCTTCTCTACGGAGAACTGGTCTCGGTCCGAGGAGGAAGTGGAGTTCCTCATGTTCTTCAACGAGGATCTCCTTCTTCGGCGGCGTGACGAACTCGATGCCCTGGGGATTCGCATCTACTTCGCCGGCGACATGGCCGACCCTCGAGTCCCTGAGCGCAACCGGATGCGCATGGCTGAGACCGAAGCCATGACCGCACGGAACGATGGGATGCGACTCGTCTTCGCGTTCAACTACGGGAGCCGGGTGGAGATCGCCGCCGCTGCACAGCGCCTCGCCATCCTCGTCCAGGCCGGTGAACTCGACCCGAAGCAGATCGACCAGGAGGCTGTGGCTGGGCAGCTCTATGTGCCCGAGATGCCCGACGTTGATCTCATCATCAGAACTTCCGGCGAGATGCGCCTGTCGAACTTCTTGCTCTGGCAGGCGGCCTATGCCGAATTCGTCTTCCCCGAAGTGCTCTGGCCGGACTTCACCCATCAGGATCTCGTCGACGCGATCGGCGAGTACCAGCGGCGCAAGCGCCGGTTCGGTGCCGTCTGAATCGCTCCCGATCTCGGCAATGCTGGCGGCGCTATCCGACGCTTCCATTTCCGAGAAATCACCTTGAGGAATCTCGGCAATGCTGGCGGCGCCATGCGACGCTCCCATTTCCGAGAATGTAAGAGAGGGCGTCCCTACTATCCTGCCGGACTCCACGAGAAAGCCCGCCGACCATGCCCGCATCGCTCGACACCATTGTCAACCTCGCCAAACGGCGAGGCTTCGTCTTTCCCTCGTCTGAGATCTACGGCGGGCTCCGTTCCGCGTACGACTACGGACCGCTGGGTGTTCAGGTGCTGCGCAATGTCAAGAACGAGTGGTGGCGCTCGATGGTGCAGCTCCGAGGCGACATCGTCGGTCTGGACTCTGCCATTCTCCAGGCCCGTCAGGTGTGGGTGGCATCCGGCCATGAGGCATCGTTCACCGATCCGCTGGTCGAGTG
>CBEVHI010000083.1:0-8263 GCA_965549635.1 uncultured bacterium
ATGGCCCACACGACATCGATCAAGGTTCGGTTCTATGAACTGGACCCGTACAACCACGTGAACCACACCGCCTACTTCGGCTACTTCGAGACCGCACGTATCGAAGCGCTCGAGTCGGTCGGTCTGGGCATGAGGGACATGTCGGCGGCGGGGATCCACGTGGTCGTCGTCGAAGCCAGTGCTCGGTTCATCGTCCCGGCCGTCGGGGGGGACACGCTGCGCATTGAGACCTCTGTGAAGGAGCGCAAACGGGCTTCCTCGACGTGGCAACAGCAGATGTACCGGAATGACACGCTGCTGGCCACGCTCGAGATCCGCGCGGCGGTCACCGACCTCGACGGCAAACCGACCCGATTCCCGACCGACATGGTCGAAGCGTTGTCCGCACTATGAGTCCCGCCTGCTCGAACGAAAGGGTGCACCCATGAGACTTGTCGACGTCGCCGGCGAGCACCTGTCCGTCATCGGTCTCGGCACCTGGCAGTTCGGATCGCGGGACTGGGGCTACGGAGTCGACTACGACGATCACGAGGCAGAACGGATCGTGCATCGTGCCCTCGAACTCGGGATCAACGTGTTCGACACCGCCGAGGTCTACGGCAGGGGCCGATCCGAGACCATTCTCGGTCGGGCGCTCACCGGAGACCGGGACCGAGCGTTCCTCGCCACCAAGTTCTTTCCATTGGTTCCCCTTCCCAACACCGTGGTCGCCCACGCAGTCGCATCGATGTCGAGACTCGGTGTCGACGTCCTCGATCTCTATCAAGTTCACTGGCCGCATCCACACGCGCCCGTTTCTTCCACCATGCGAGGGATGAGGACGCTGCAGGACTCGGGGGCGATCCGACATGTCGGTGTCTCCAATCACTCGCTCGCACGATGGCGCCGGGCCGATGCGGCGTTGGGCCGACCGATCCTCTCCAACCAGGTCCAGTTCAACCTCGTCCAACGTCGACCGGCAGAGAAGCTGGTTCCCTTCGCGGCTGCCAACGACCGCATCGTGATGGCCTACAGTCCGCTGGCCCAGGGGATGCTCTCCGGCCGGTACACACCGTCGAATCCGCCGACCGGGTTCCGGGCTCGCAACCCGGTCAACCCGCTGGCATCGATGAGGAACCTGGAACGAAGCGCTCCACTCCTCGAAGCTCTCAACGAGGTCGCCGGCAGGCACGACGCCACGCCGGCACAGGTAGCCCTGGCCTGGGTGATCTCCCACCCCAACGTGATCGCCATCCCCGGTGCGCGTACGGTCGAGCAACTGGAAACGAACGCGGCCGCTGCAGACCTGCAGCTCACCGCCGACGACCTGGAGCGCCTCACCGCCGACGAACTGGGACTCAGGAGAGGCGTCCTCGGAGCCATCGAGACCTTCCGGAGCTGACCGTCCAAGCATCCGCTGCCACTACGCTGCGCTCATGAACGCTTGGGTACTGCACGAGACCACGGGACCGGACGCTTTCACCCTCGAGGACATCGACCCGCCTGCCCCCGGCGTGGACGAAGTCAGGGTGACACTCGAGACGTCGGGGCTCAATCATCTCGACATCTGGTCATCGATGGGCATGCCGGCACCTCCGCTTCCCCATGTGGCGGGTGCCGACGGCGCCGGGGTCATCGACGCTCTCGGTTCAGGCGTCACGGGGGTTGCCGTAGGAGACGAGGTCGTCGTGAACCCCTCGGTGTCGTGCGGCCACTGTGCGGCGTGTCTGCGCGGCGACACCCCGCTGTGTGACACCTACCAGATCCTCGGTGAGCACCGGTGGGGAACGCTGGCAAACCAGGTCACGGTCCCGGCCCGCAACGTGGTCGCCAGGCCGGCGAACCTCTCGTGGGAGGAGGCGGGAGCATTTGGCCTCGCCTACGGGACCGCCTACCGGATGCTGCGTCGGGCGCGGCTGTCGGCGGGGGACGTCCTGCTGGTGGTCGGTGTCGGCGGCGGAGTCTCCAGCGCCGGCATGCTCATCGCCAAGGCGATGGGGGCGTCTGTGTTCGTCACGTCGCGCGATCCCGCCAAGATCGACAAGGCGGTCTCCATGGGTGCCGAAGGTGGCTTTCTGTCCGGTGAGAGCTTCGACCGGGCTCTGAAAGCCGCGATCGGGCGGGGAGCCGACGTGGTCCTGGAGAACGTTGGCAAGCCCACGTGGGAGACTTCCATCCGTGCGCTCGACAAGGGCGGGCGGCTGGTCACGTGCGGGGCGACGGGTGGAACGACCGTGGAACTGACCGTCCCTCGGCTGTTCTTCAAGCAGCTGGAGATCATCGGATCGACCATGTACGACTTCGGGGAGTTCGCTTCGACCGCCGATCTCGTCGCCACCGGACACGTGCCGGTGCTCGTCGACTCGGTCTTCGACTTTGACGATCTTCCCTCCGCTCTCGCCCGAATGCAGGGAGGAGAGCAGTTCGGCAAGATCGTCCTCCGCCACCGGTGACGGACCCGGCCCGCAGACCCCCTATACTGCCGCCGGCAACACGGTTGTGCCGTGGAGCGATTTAGGGGGCGTGGTGAAGCCTGGAGTTCACGCCGGCCTGTCAAGCCGGAGGTCGCGGGTTCAAATCCCGTCGTCCCCGCCAATCTGCTCGGCCAGGTAGCTCAGTAGGAAGAGCACAGGTCTGAAAAACCTGGGGTCGGCAGTTCGATTCTGCCCCTGGCCACCATCCAGCGAAGCTGGTCAACAGCTCGACCAGCTCTCGCCGACTCGACGTCGAAAACCCCACGGGTAGTCTCGTTCGCGTCAGTCCTCTCTCGGGCGGGCTGTCCGCGATTTCGGCGACCTTCTCCCTGGCAGGTCGCCGTTCTCGCGTCAGTTGCTGTGCGTGACCGCCATCAACGGCGCCCAGCGGTTCACGACGTCTCCGTAGCGCTCACCCGCGGTCTTCAGATCGCCCACATCGAGCGCATCCAGGGACGCATGCACGTCGCCGGCGCTCTCGTCGAACACCAGATCGGACTCCTCGAAGAGTCCTGCCACGCCCCCGTAGTCGAGCTCCACCATCGACGTCGCAGGGAAGTCTTCCAACCAGCCTCGCAGCTCATCGAGCTCCTCGGTGACGACATCGTCGAATCCGGCCCCGCGCAGCGTATCGAGCGCGGAAGCCACCCGATCGGTGGCACGAACCAGCGACGTCCGGTAACGAATCGAACTGCCGTCAGGTCCAGAGACGAGTTCCCTCTCCCCGGCGTCGAACGCCACGAACCAACGCAGCGGCACATGCCACGTAGCGGTCAGGATGTGCGAGCGAGCAGAAGGCTGGCGATCATGCAATCGTGCAAGCTCCTCTGCTGCCCTGACCGCGACCCGCTCGGGGACGATCGCATCCCCCCCGACGTCCGCGTAGGCGTGGTGAAAGGCCAGCAGCCCCTCCAGCACCCGAAGCCGTGGGAACCGGGGACAGAGAAACCGGTCGCCATGCCACTCTGCGAGGAGAGCATCGTCGCGCATCGACTCGGCGAGGAGACCGAACGTGCCAGAGGCAACATGCGATGCCACCGGCAGGTCGGACACGGTCTGTCCCGGCAAGCTGATCTCGGGGCGATACACACGCAGCGAAGCTGTTCGAATCACAGCCGGCATCCTACCCACGAGTACTCGCTCTCGGGACTGCAGAGTTGACGACCCACTACACTGTCGGGACGGGACCGATTGGAAAGCGTGCGCACGATGGGTGTATCAACCCACGACAGAGTCATTGACGTCGACCTACGACTTCTTGTAGTCCGCCCATCCGTCCCCAGAACACCAGGTCCCGCCGCAGGCGGGATCAAGCTTTTCATGGGGCAAATCGCCACCCACGCCATGACCGATTGGGAGTAGAGGAGAAACGGTGGAAGTCGTCGCCGAATTGCAGGAGAACCACACGACCTTGGGCCTGAGCGATGAGCAGGTCGTCGAGATGTACCGCGGAATCCTGCTCGCCCGAAGACTCGACGAGCGTATCTGGGCACTCAACCGGCAGGGCAGGGCCGCGTTCGTCGTCTCTGCCTCAGGACACGAAGGATCGCAGGTTCCACCGGTCATGGCGATGAACCCGGAGATCGACTGGGCGCTGCCCTACTACCGGGGCCTCGGCAGTGTGCTCGCTTGGGGCATGACTCCCGAGGAGGTGCTGCTTGGCGTCATGGCCAAGGCCGGCGACCCATCGAGTGAAGGACGGCAGATGCCATCGCACTGGTCGCTCAGAGATCGGCGCATCTTCACGCACTCCTCACCGATCGCCACCCAGTTCCCCCACGCGGCCGGTATCGCCAAGGCGGTGCAAAATGATGGGACCGGAGCGATCGTGTTCGTTTCAGGGGGCGAAGGCTCCACCTCAGAGGGCGACTGGCACGAGATGATGAACTTCGCGGGGATCCACTCGCTGCCGCTGATCTGTCTGATCCAGAACAACCAATACGCCATCTCGGTGCCGGAGGCCGCACAGATCGGTGGGAGCATCGCGGCGAGAGCGGTCGGGTACGGCGTGCACGGCCTCATGGTGGACGGCAACGACCCGCTCGCCATGTACAAGGTCACGAAAGACGCCGTCGCTCGCGCCCGCAACGGTGAAGGTCCGACCCTGATCGAGGCCAGAACGTACCGGTACTACGCCCACACGTCCGATGACGACGACACGCTCTATCGCAGTCGCGAAGAGGTGGAGATGTGGAAACGTCGCGATCCTCTTGGACTACTTCGCCAATACCTGATAGAGGGACGCCTGCTGAGCGACGCAGACGACGAGCGGATGGAGGCGGAGGTCGCCGCCGAAATCAAGGCTGCCGTCGCCACAGCCGAGGCCGCCCCAGATCCCACCGATCCTTTCTCGATGGTCTACGTGAATCCGATCACACCGTCCACCGCGGCAACCGCGCCCGAAGCTCCCGTCGATGGCGAGGAAACCAACCTGATCTCTGCCATCAACCTGACGTTGCACGAGATCATGGAGCACCACGAGGACACGGTCGTATTCGGAGAGGACGTCGCCGATCCCAAGGGTGGCGTCTTCAAAGCCACCAAGGGCCTGGAGACGGCCTTCGGCAGAGAGCGCTGCTTCAACACCCCCCTGGCGGAGTCGCTCATCGCCGGAGTTGGCGTGGGGATGGCCGCGGCGGGCAAGCGACCGCTCGTCGAGATGGAGTTCGCCGACTTCATCCATCCTGCGTTCGACCAGATCGTCTCGGAGGTCGCCCGCATCCACTACCGGACCGTCGGCCGCTGGCAGTGCCCCATGGTCATACGCGCTCCCTACGGGGGCGGCATCCACGGGGCGCTCTACCACTCGCAGTCGATCGAGGCGTTCTACGCCCACGTTCCCGGACTGAAGGTCGTGATCCCTTCGACCCCTGCCGACGCCAAAGGACTGCTCTGGTCGGCTGCCGAAGATCCCGATCCGGTGATGTTCCTCGAACCGAAGAGGCTGTACCGGCTCGCCAAAGGTCCGTTCCCCGAAGGTGAGTTCCGGGTGCCGCTCGGCAAGGCATCGATTCGCAGGGCAGGCACCGACCTGACGATCATCGCCTACGGAACGATGGCCCACCTCGCCGTCGAAGCTGCCGTACAGCTCGCAGAGCAAGGTATCTCAGCAGAAATCATCGACTTGAGGACGTTGAAGCCACTTGACTGGCCGACGATCGAAGCGTCCGTCGCGAAGACCTCCAGGGTGCTGATCGTGCACGAGGACAACGAGTTCGCAGGCTACGGCGCCGAAATCGCCGCGCAGGTCGTCGACAAGGCATTCGAGCATCTCGACGCACCGGTTCGCCGCTACGCCAGCCCCGACGTCCCCACCTTCCCGTACAACGCGTCTCTCGAGGCAATGATCATGCCGAACACGGCTGGCATCGTCGAGCACGCTCTGGACCTGGCCCGGTACTAACCAGTGTCCAGGAGCGGGTACGCTTCTGCACGATGTCCCTGCTGACCCGCCTCTCGAAAATCGTCGGTGACGCGTTCGCCGACGCCGGAGTCGACCGATCGTTCGGAGAGGTCGTCGTTTCGCAGCGCCCCGACCTCGGGCAGTTCCAATGCAACGGAGCCCTGGCGGCGGCTCGGGCAGCGGGACGCGCTCCCCGCGACATCGCCAAGGCGGTTGTGGAGATGCTGTCTCTCAGCGAGGTGTTCTCGTCGTTGTCGATCGCCGGTCCCGGCTTCATCAACCTGACCCTCACCGACTCCGAGCTGGCCGCATCGACCCAGCGGGCCGTAGACGACGAACGATGCGGATGCGATCCTGTCGAGACGGCGCTTCGCTTCGTCGTCGACTTCGGGGGACCGAATGTCGCCAAGGCGATGCACGTCGGGCACCTGCGAGCCACGATCATCGGCGACTCCCTCCAGCGGCTGCTGCGCTTTGCCGGTCACCACGTCGTGAGCGACATCCACATGGGCGACTGGGGAACGCAGATGGGCATGCTGATCGTCGAGGTCGAGCGTCGTTTCCCGGACCTCCCCTACTTCGACCCGACCTTCACCGGGCCCTACCCCGCAGAGCCCCCGGTGAACCTGGACGATCTCCAGGAGATGTATCCGGCCGTCGCGGCCCGCGTCGCCGAAGATGCCACCGAAGCAGATCGGGCTCGTCAAGCCACCACGGAACTGCAGAACGGTCGCGCAGGGTACCGGGCGCTGTGGCAGCACTTCGCCGACGTTTCGATCGCCGCGCAAGAGGCCGACTTCGCAGCACTCGGCGTCAGGTTCGACCTCTGGTACGGAGAGAGCACCGTTCACGATCGCATCGCACCAATGCTTGAACGGATACAGGCCTCTGGCCGAGCCGTCGAGAGCGACGGGGCGCTCGTCGTGCCGGTCGCCCGGGAGGACGACGAAATGGAGGTCCCTCCGCTCCTCCTCACCAAGTCGGACGGCTCCTACCTCTACACGACCACCGATCTGGCCACCCTCGACCAACGGATCAACGAGCTCCACGCACAGGACATCCTCTATGTCGTCGATGCCAGGCAGGCCTTCCACTTCACCCAGGTGTTTCGGGCCGCTCGCATCACCGGTGTGGTCCCTGAAGAAGTTGCCTTGGAGCACATCGCCTTCGGAACGATGAACGGAACCGACGGCAAGCCGTTCAAGACCAGGGAAGGAGGCGTCCTCAAACTCAAGGACCTCATCGCCATGGTCACCGACGCCGCGCGCACTCGACTCGAGGAAGCCCGCATCGGCCAGAGCTATCCCGAGGAGGAGCGGACCGCGATCGCAAAGGCGGTCGGCATCGCTGCCCTGAAGTTTGGAGACCTGAGCAACCACCGGACTTCCAACTACACCTTCGACCTCGAACGGTTCAGTTCGTTCGAAGGCAAGACCGGCCCCTACCTGCTCTACGGTGCCGTCAGGATCAGGTCCATTCTTCGCAATGCTTCCGAGCGGGGGTTCACCCCGGGGCCGATCATCGAGCCTTCCGTCGACGTGGAGCGAAACCTGATGTTGTTCCTCGCTCGCTTCCCGGAGGCGATCGCAAGGGCTGTCGAGTTGCGGGCTCCCAACCACATCGCCGAGTTTGCCTACGACTTGGCCGTTCGCTTCAACCGCTTCTACGAGCAGTGCCACATCCTCAGCGAACAGAATGCGGCCCGTCGGGCCTCGTGGCTGAGCCTCGTCGAGGTAACGCTCCGTGAGTTGATCCTGGCACTCGATCTGCTCGGGATCACCGTTCCGGAACGGATGTAGTTCGGTACCCTTCGGACCGTGGAGTTCACGATTCGAGCGGCCAGGGCTTCCGACAAAGAGGCGATCGCAGCGTTCACGCGCGACACCTTCTCATGGGGCGACTACGTCACCGACGCCTTCGACCGCTGGCTCGCCGACCCCAACGGGCAGACGGCAGTCGCCGTCGGCGACGATGACGTCCCGATCGCAATGGCACGATGGACACTCCTGTCGGCGACCGAAGTGTGGGGCCAGGGAGCCAGAGTGCATCCCGACCACCGGAGAAAGGGCATCTCCTCGCAGCTCACCGAAGCCGGAGCGAGTTGGGCAAGGGAGCGCGGTGCCCATGTGCTTCGGCTCGTCACCGAGGACTGGAACACGGCCGCTCAGGCACAAGTCGAGCGGTCCCGGTTTCGTCTCGTGTCCCGCTGGACCATGTGGGAACGTCCCGTCGGCGAAGCCGCGCCCAGGATCACCGGCAACGGCGACACCCGGGTCCCGGAGCGGCTTGCGCTCGCCGGCCCGGCAGAGTGCACCCCTGCATACCTTGCCTGGGCGGCCGGACCGATGGCGGCAGCCGCCCACGGATTCATCACCGAACGCTGGACGTGGCGGCGCATGCACGCCCA
>CBEVHI010000084.1:0-8245 GCA_965549635.1 uncultured bacterium
GCTCACCCTGGAGCGGCTGACGGTCGCCCTCTGCCGCTGGTACGGAGGCCCGCGTAGGGCCTAGAGTCTCGAGGAAGCGGGGAACGCCGCGCGGGTATTCGCACGGACTGTTGGGAGGACTCCCGAGAACCTCAGGAAGCCGAGCGGACTCGCTTGACGAGACGTGACTTGCGGCGAGCGGCGTTGTTCTTGTGGATCAGGCCTTTGGCGGCCGCCATGTCGATCCTCTTCTGGGCGAGGCGAAGCTCTTCTTCGGCTGCCTCGGTGTTCCCGGCCTTCGCGGCCGCTTCCGCCAGCTTCGCGCGGGACTTCAGCTCGGATCGCAACGCCTTGTTGGCAATGCGCCGTTTCTCGTTCTGACGGTTCCGTTTCATCTGGGACTTGATGTTGGCCATGCCTGAGCTCTTCGGGTTGGGGACGACGACGGGCAGACATGCCCGTCGAGCGAGGGGAGGTTAGCAGCGACGGTACGCAGGTACAATGTCGCCTTTGATTCGCAACTTCAGCATCATCGCGCACATCGACCATGGCAAGTCGACCCTCGCCGACCGTTTCCTGGAACGAACGGGCGCGTTGAGCGCGCGCGACATGCGCGAGCAGGTGCTCGACTCGATGGATCTGGAACGAGAGCGGGGCATCACGATCAAGGCGCAGGCTGTGCGCCTGCGCTACGAGCACCCCAATGGGGAGACGTACACCCTCAACCTGATCGACACGCCAGGGCATGTCGACTTCAACTATGAGGTCTCCCGATCGCTGGCCGCCTGTGAGGGTGCCGTCCTTCTGGTCGACGCCGCTCAGGGCGTCCAGGCGCAGACGCTTGCCAACGCCTACCTGGCCATCGAAGCTGGTCTCGAGATCATCCCGGTCATCAACAAGATCGATCTTCCAGCCGCAGAGCCCGACCGGGTGGCGGGGGAGATCTCGTCTCTCCTCGGAGTCGACGCCGCCGAGATCCTGCGGGTCTCCTCCAAGACAGGTGCGGGCATCGATGAGCTTCTCGAGAGGATCGTCGAGCAGATTCCGCCGCCATCCGGGAGCATCGAAGCCCCGTTGAGGGCGCTCGTCTTCGACTCCTACTACGACGCCTATCGGGGGGTCGTCTGCTACCTGCGAGTGGTTGACGGTGAACTCTCCGGAGGTGAGCAGGTGAGGTTCACCGCCACCCACGAGCGGCATCCTGCCGCGGAGGTGGGCGTGCTGACGCCGCACGCCAAACCCGTCGCAGCACTGAGCGCAGGGGAGGTGGGGTACCTCATCACCGGAGTCAAGGAGATCGACCGTATCCGGGTGGGGGACACGGTGACGCTCGAGGAAGGTTCCCTCCCGCTTCCCGGGTACGCCGAGCCCAAGCCCATGGTGTTTTCGGGGATGTTCCCCTCCGATGGTGAGGACTTCGAGCGGCTCAGGGAGGCGCTCGACAAGCTCCGGCTCAACGATGCCGCACTCGTATACGAGCCAGAGACCTCGCGGGCACTCGGATTCGGATTCCGGTGCGGCTTTCTCGGTCTCCTCCACTTGGAGATCGTGCGCGAGCGGCTCGAGCGAGAGTATGGCCTCGATCTTGTGGCGACGTCCCCGTCCGTGGCGTATCAGGTTCATCTCACCGATGGGACGATGATGGCCATCCGTTCACCCGCCGATCTGCCCGACCCGGCCACGATCGATCATCTGGACGAGCCGCAGATCAACGCTCTGGTTGTCGTCCCGACCGAGTACGTCGGAACCGTGATGGAGTTGGCACAGAGCCGGCGGGGAAGCATGGAGCATATGCACTACCTCACCCCGGAGCGGGTCGAACTCACCTACCTGATCCCGCTCGCCGAGGTCGTCTTCGACTTCTTCGACGCTCTCAAGTCGCGTACTCGCGGGTACGCGTCACTTGACTACGAGCCGGCAGGCTATCGGACCGCAGACCTGGTGAAGGTGGATGTTCTCCTCAACGGCCAGCAGGTCGACGCCTTCTCGGCGATCGTCCACAAGGACGAGGCATATCGCTACGGTCGACGGATGGTGTCTCGACTGCGAACGCTGATTCCCCGTCAGTTGTTCGACGTGCCGATCCAGGCCGCGGTCGGAAGCAGGATCATCGCAAGGGAGACGGTCAAGGCGAGGCGCAAGGATGTGCTCGCCAAATGCTACGGCGGGGACGTTACGCGCAAGAGGAAACTGCTCGAGCGGCAGAAAGAAGGCAAGAAGCGCCTGAAGATGGTGGGGAACGTCGAGGTGCCGCCCGAGGCGTTCATCTCGGCACTGCGGCTCGACGATGACACCTGAGCTCCCCCCAGACGACCCCTCGCTCGCCGATGCCGCAGCATCAATGGCGGCCGCCTACGTGCACATACCCTTTTGCGCTCGAGTCTGTCCCTACTGCGACTTCAACGTCGTAGCCGGCAGGGACGACCTGACCGAGCGGTACCTCTCCGTGCTCGTATCCGAGATTCACATGGAGGCACCATGGAGACCGCTGGACGCTATCTACTTCGGTGGCGGAACCCCGTCGCGGGTGCCGCCGCAGCTCCTTGGGCGCGTGGTCTCAACCCTGCGGGAACGGTTCGGCGTGACGCAAGCCGTCGAGGTGAGCATCGAAGCGAACCCGGAAGACTGGAGCCCCCTTCTCGCAGAAGAGCTGCGGGAAGCAGGGTTCACCCGGGTCTCGTTCGGAGCTCAGAGTTTCAACAGCGACGTGCTCGGCTCGCTCGGGAGGATGCACACGCCCGCACAGGCCGAAGACGCGGTGCAGTCGGCACACGCGGCAGGGTTCTCGGTCAACGTCGACTTGATCTTCGGAACTCCCGGAGAGCATCTCACCGACTGGAGAACGTCGGTGGAGTGGGCGCTCTCCCTTGATCTCGAACACCTGTCCGCGTACGCATTGACGGTCGAACTGGGCACGGCACTGAGCCGATCGATCAAAGCGGGGGCTGCAGCTCCCGACGAGGATCTGCAGGCTGACGAGTACCTGCTCCTCGCGGACTTGGCAGCGAAGTCCGGCCTCGTGCACTACGAGATCTCCAACTTCGCCGCCCCGGGGCAGGCGTGTGTGTACAACCTGGTGACGTGGGCACAGGGGGAGTACCTCGCGTTTGGCGCAGGAGCCCACGACCACCGGGACGGGGAGCGGAGGCGCAACGTGCGCCGCGTTGATGCATACCTCGAGCGCGTAGAGGCCGGCGCTTCGCCGGTGCATGGCACCGAGCGCCTCGGTGAGTGGGGGCGCGAACAGGAACGTCTCCTTCTCGGTCTGCGTCGGGTCGCCGGCATCGAGGCAGGTCCAGGCGGACGTCGGCTTCTGGCGTCAGCCGCCGGCAAGCGGCTGCTTGATGCCGGAGTGCTCGAGGAGGACAACGGACGAATCCGGATCCTGAGACCGCTCATGACCGACGAGGCGAGCAGGGCGGTCTTAGCACTCTCATAGAGCGACTGCTAACCTGGATACATGCTCAGCGAGCGAAAAGCCGAGGTTCTGCGGGCGCTCGTCGAGGAGTACATTCGCACCGGTCAGCCTGTATCGTCGAAAACCGTGCTGGACGCATCCGGCATGAACGTCTCCTCAGCGACGATCCGCAATGATCTCTCCGCGCTCGAGGCAGATGGCTTCGTCGCTCAGCCACACACATCCGCCGGCCGGATTCCCACGGCGAAGGGGTACCGCTACTACGTCGACCACTGTGGTCCTGCCCGTCTGCGCTCACGGACCCGGTTGAAGATCCAGTCGTTCTTCGCGACCTTCCACCAGGGTCTCTCCGAACTCCTCAAGTCCACAACGGAGCTACTGAGCGACATCACCCACTACCCGGCGATCGTCGTCGGTCCCGGCGTCGCCATGGAGCGGGTCCGTGGGGTTCACGTGGTGCCGCTTGCACCGCAGGTTCTGCTGCTGGTCCTGGTGTCCAATATGGGTCGCGTCACCCAGGAGCTCATCCGCTTGGACCAGGCTGTCGATCCGAGGGATGTCATCGTCGCCGAGCAGACCCTGGGAGTGATCTTCGAGCGGGAGTCGGTCGACGAAGCGCTCGCCGAGGATGTCGACAAGGTGATCGACCTGCCAGAGTCGGTTGCCGGAGTGGTCAGAGAAGTAGTCGCCGCCGTGGGCAGAATCGGGCGGGGAAGCCGTGAAGTCTACGTGTCGGGGACCGCACAGATGACCAATGTCTGGGAGGACCTGAGCGCTGTTCGCAGCATCCTCGAACTGCTGGAACGTGAAGCGATGGTCCTGTCGATCCTGTCCAAGACGGCCGAGGGCACGGGCATCCAGATTGGGGAGGAACTCGACATCGGCGACGACGTCAACCTGTCGGTCGTTTCGACCACGTTCAAACTCGGCGAGACCGGTGAAGGCAGTGTCGGAGTTCTCGGACCGATGCGCATGGACTACCGTCGAGCCATCTCCGCCGTCGAAGAGGTCGGCGAGACGCTCGAGGAGAGTCTGGGCTCCTCGTGAACACCACGACGCAACAACACTGAGAAGCCATGCGCAAGGACTACTACTCCATCCTGGGTGTGTCCCAAGATGCCAGTCAGGACGAAATCAAGAAGGCATTCCGGCGCCTCGCCAGGGAGTCACATCCGGATGCCAACCCCGATGACCCTACGGCCGAAGCTCGATTCCGAGAAGTCGCCGAGGCATACGAGGTGCTCTCCGATCCGGATCGGCGTAGACGATTCGACCACGGGGAGACGATTGACCTGAGCGACCTGCTGATGGGCGGGTTCGACGATCTGCTCCGGTCTGTCTTCGGAACCGGTGGGCCGTTTGGATTCGGCGGACAGCGCAGGCCGGCGAGAGGCAGGGACATCGCCGTTGAGGCACGGGTCACCCTCGCCGATGCAGCGTTCGGGACGACTTCCGACATCTCGTTTCGAGCCCTGTCCTCATGCCCGCAGTGTGGCGGCTCCGGCGCCGCCCCCGGTTCGTCGGTCGAGACTTGCTACCAGTGCGGGGGTACGGGATCGATACAGGTGGCGCGGCGTTCGATCTTCGGCCAGATGATGACCCTGGCGACCTGCGATGTGTGTCAGGGCAGTGGACGGTTCATTCCCGAAGCATGCGATGCGTGTCAGGGACAGGGCGTTGTGCGCGACGAGCGAACGGTGAGCGTCGAGATTCCCCAAGGTGTCTCGACGGGAACCCGGCTTCGCCTCGCCGGACGGGGAGAAGCCGCGCCGCGCGGAGGACAGGCCGGAGACCTGTACGTGGAGATACGCGTCGAGGCAGACCCCCGATTCGTTCGAGAAGGAGACGATCTGTTCTATACGGCCTCGATCGACATCGTGCAGGCAGCGCTCGGTACCGATGTGTCTGTTCCCCTGATCCAGGGCGGATCCAAAGACGTGCCGGTTCCGGCGGGAACGCAGCCCGGACAGACGATCACGATCCCCGGTGAAGGCATGGGGCGGCTGGGGAGAAGGGGACGAGGGAGCCTCAGGGTCATCATCCAAGTGGTGGTGCCCGACCGCCTCTCCAAGGACGAGGAGCGGATCCTTCGCGAGTACGCAGAGCTGCGCGGCGGTACGGTGCGGGCCAAACGCCGCTTTCGGTGATGCGGTCACTGCTCCATCGAACCACCGTGGGACCACACTCGCTGACCCTGACCGTGGCGACGTCGCACCACCACGATCGAACGATCGGCCTCGCTTGCGCGTAGAGCAGCTCGGCGAGCATCGCCTCGTCTGGATCCGCACACAATACGGGAACTTGTGACCACCGAGAGTGGTCAAGACTCGATCGTGGGCCGCTTCTGCACTCGAGCAGAGCTGTGGTTCGTAGGCTGACGGAGGTTGTCGACGGAGTGATGCCGGTGGAGGAACTGAGGGGGAACGCTCTGTCGCCGACGCCCGTGGTGCCCCCATTTCCCCTGCTCAGAGCGATGGCACGCCACTGGTTGGTTCAGAAGGGGGTTTCGACACCGAGGAGGTGTCGGGAGGGATGGTCAGTCTGGGGGACCGAATTCCGCGGGTGGAAACGGCCGCCGTGGTGGGCGCCTCGCTTCTGTTGAGAAAACACCACGCAGAGGGGTGACAAGCGGGGCTGGACGCGGTAGAGTGTCACTGTGAGTGACACTTCGGGGGTGTCCTCGGAGGGAGCCTGGCTAATGACGGAGGCGACGTACAACCAGTCGGTCGGGATGAGGCTTCGGGCGATTCGTCGCCAGAAGCGACTCTCCCTTCAGGATGTCGAGGAACTCTCGGCATTCGAATTCAAGGCGTCCGTGCTGGGCGCGTACGAACGTGGCGAGCGCAGTTTGTCGCTTCCTCGCATGCATCGGCTTGCCGCCGTCTACGGGGTGCCAACAGAGCAGCTCCTGCCCGAGGCCGAGCGAACCGGTGCGACCTCCTGGACCAGTGGGGGCATCACGATCGATCTCGAGAAGGTGGAGCGCTCTGGCGGGGAGACCGGCGACATTGTCGAACGCTTCCTGCGCGCCATTCAGTTGATGCGCCAGGACTTCAACGGCCGTGTCCTGACGCTGCGTCGCAGCGACCTACAGGTTCTCGCCGGCCTCCTCGAGGAGACTGAGGACGGCGTGACCCACGTCCTCGCCGAACTGGGACTTGGTGTCGCCGAGGCCTGACCGGGGGCGGCTCTAGAGCACTGATCGGTCCTGCGAAGGCGCGCTTGCGAGTACTCTCTCCCTCCCATGGGATCGACCGCTGTACTCAGAACGTTGGGGTGCCGACTCAACCAGGCGGAGACCGATGAGATCCTGCTCGCCCTCGCCGATCGCGGGGTCGAGATCGGCGACACCCAGCCGGACATCGTCGTCGTCAATACCTGCACCGTTACGGCGGAAGCATCGTCGGCTTCACGCAAACTGATCCGTCGGTCGGTTCGAGACTTCCCGCAAGCGAAGGTGGTCGTCACGGGCTGCTACGCCGTCGACCGAACGGCAGAAGTTGCCGCGATGGACGGAGTCGCCCTCGTCGTTCCCGTCAAAGAAGAGCTGGCAGAAAGAGTCGCAACTCGTGTCGCCGGCGGATCATCGAGCACCGTTCGGTTCGCCAGTCCCCGGCGCAACCTCAAGGTGCAGACGGGGTGTGATGAGCACTGCACGTTCTGCATCGTTCCTCGAACACGAGGATCTCTGCAGAGCCGGGACCGTGCCGAGATCCTGAACCGGGCGCGTCGACTCGTGGACAGCGGGGTGAGCGAACTGACCTTGACCGGCGTGCATCTTGGCAAGTACGGAGTCGACCGAGGCCGCAAGGGCGCGCTGCACTCGATGCTCGAGGATCTCCTCGCGTTGAACGGGCTCGAGCGGATCAGGCTGTCGTCGATCGAGGCGTCCCAGGTCGACGAAGGCCTCCTCGACATGATTGCCGCGGAACCGAAACTCTGCCGGCAGCTGCATCTGCCACTCCAGACAGGAGACCGTGACCTGTGGCGGAAGATGCGAAGACCGGGCACGCTCGGGCGCTTTCTCGAGGTCGCGGAGGTAGCCCGCTCCAGGATTCCGGGGATTGCGCTCTCGACCGACGTGATGGTCGGCTTCCCCGGCGAGGACGAGGCGGCGTTCGCGGCGACATTGGAGGTCGTCGAGGATGTCGGGTTCGAGAAGCTGCACGTCTTTCGATATTCACCGAGAGCCGGCACTCCCGCTGCTGCAGATCCGGAGCAAGTCGATGCGGAGACCAAGCGGGAGCGGTCCCGGGTTCTGCGAAAGCTCGGCTCGGATACCCGGCACCGATGGCTGGCAACGCACGTTGGGCACGTCGGGACGATCCTCGTCGAGAAGGCGACACCCCATGCGACAGGAGCCGTTCTGACCGGCTACACCGACACCTATGCGCCGGTGAGGCTCAGTGGGCCCGCCCGCCTGGTCGGTCGAGTCGTCGATGTGTTGGTAGCCTCCGTTCGAGGGTCGACACTGGAAGGAGAGCTCGTTGGACTGCCTCTTCTGCAAGATCGTTGAGGGATCGATTCCCGCCGATGTCGTCTTCGAGACCGATCGTGTTCTCGCGTTCAACGACATCAACCCCGTCGCTCCGACGCATGTGCTGATCATCCCCAAGGAGCACGTCGCCGACTCTGTCGCGGATGTCACCGCTGCCGATGGGGGTTTGGTGGCGGAGATCTTCGAGGTGGCCTCAGGTATTGCGGAGGAGAGGGGCCTTGTCGAGGGGTGGCGCATCGTCACGAATGTCGGAGCGGCAGCCGGACAGACGATCTTCCATCTGCACTTCCATCTCATGGGCGGCTGGGCCCGACCCCAGGCGTAGCGAAGCTCCAGTTTCCAGTTTCCAG
>CBEVHI010000085.1:0-8235 GCA_965549635.1 uncultured bacterium
TGCCCCACGCTCGAATCTCGTCTGTTGCCGATCCTGCAAACCCCGCCGAGAGGAAACGCCCGAGATCCTCACACTCGTCGAGATCGGGGCTGAAGCCGGTGGTCGTGAAACGGGCAGCGCTCAGGATCGAAGGGAAATCGGAGAATGTGGAGTCGGCGATCGCGCTCTTGGCGATGAAGTCGCTCAGACTGTGAGCACCCACATCGTCCATGGCCGCGTTGGTCGTCTCGAAGTACTGCAGCATGCGCAGGTAGCCGCCGGACTTGAGAAGGTCCGAGCACACCGTGACGCTCTTCATCCCTGATCGCAGCAGGGCCGGAACGTTGAAGGCGTCTGCCCCGCCGGCGAATGACATCAGCAAGGCTCCCTCGAACTCCTCGTTGAGCCGATTGGCGAGGTTGACCGTGATCGCGTGGAGCGCCCTGCCCGACATGTACATGGTCGCGTCTTCGAAGACGTCTCTGAAGTTGAGCACCTCGAGCGTGTTGGAGAGCTTCACCCCGAACGTGAGGTCTCTCGAGCGGGCGACGCGCAGCAGTCGCCGGAACATCGGGACGGCGTCCTCGTAGCGAAGATCGTGCTCGAATGCCTGATCGGGGACCGGAACGTCGACGTAGCCGAGGTCGTCGTGCAGGATCGAGCGGACTCGTTCGGCACCGAGCAGGGTTGGATTGGACTTGACGCTCGTGTGAAGGCCCCGCTCCTCCATCAGGTATTCGCTGATCTTCTCGATCTCGTCCGGTGGGCAGCCGTGCATCGTGGAGAGCGTGATCGTGTCCGACAGCCGCCCGGGGATGGCGATGTCGCGCACCTCCGGGTAGTCCTGCGCGACGATGTCGACGTACTCGTCCAGGTACGCGGAGGCGTCGTTCATCTGGTCGAGGTACCACTGCACGTTCGGCTGGTGGATGCCGGCGTAGTCGTAGCCGACACTCATGTTGAAGATCATCCCTGGACCTTCGCCTGGGAACCCGAGTTTGCGATGGAGGGCGTGGATCAGCACCCAGGCCCGGAGGTATTCGTCAAAGGACTCGTGGATCTTCAGCTCTTGGGACCACTCGACGTTGTAGCCCTCGTCCTGACAGTCGATACACGGCTTGGGGACATCCAGCTCGTCGAGGGTCTGCACCGTCTTGAGCTCGATGAACCTTGCCCCGTGCAGCCACGAAACGATGATGTTCTGGGCCATCTGCGTGTGCGGGCCTGCGGCGACGCCGAAAGGGCTGTCCATCGTGTAGCCGTACTTGGTGGTTCGGAAGCGGTCCTTGGCGTGCGGCACGAAGAACGCAGACCGGGGAAAGCCGAAGATGCTGTCGCTGTTGTCGAGCTCCGAGAAGATCCAGCGGCTGAGTTGCTGCATCGAGATCGGATGAAATCGGTCGGACATGCTTCGGTCTCCTCCTACTTCACAGTCGGGCATGCAGCCGCTTGGCCTGCTCTCGAGCCTTGGCGCGTATCTCGTCCCCGTCGACTCTCGTCGGTTTCCCCTCCGCGTAGACGACCTCACCGGCGATCTCGACCTTCAGCGGACGCACCCCGGGAGTGAACGCAAGGTGCCACGGATCCATCGGTTCATACGACCATGTCACCTCGTCCTCGAGCGCCTCGGGAGCGATCTTCCACCCCTCTTCGAGCCAGCGCCAGGCCGTCTCGGGGCTGGCGGTGACATCGACCGATCGCTGCATCACGTAGGCGAGGCGAAACGACTCGATCATGGCTGCGCCGATTCCGTCGGTCCCGAGCGCGACAGGGTTCGTGAAGCGGGCGGGATTCGCGTATCCGACGGCGTTGTTCAGATTGGAGCGCGGGTTGTGCACGATCGTCCCTGCAAGCTCATGGTCGGTGGGCAGATGGACCGCGTGGATCAGAAGCCACTCATCTGTGGTCAAGCCGGCGAGGCGGCCGGGAGCGTCGACATCTTCGACTCCTTCGGCCACGTGGACGTGCACCCCGACCCCCAGGTCTCGAGCGAGTTGCGCCGCGGAGGCGAGGCTGTCGTCCGTGCAGGTGAACGCGGCGTGTATGCCAACCAGCCCGCGGCCGCCCGACTTGATGAAACGCTCGTTCTCGGCGAGGCCTCTCTCGGCGCCGGCGTGCCCGTGCCGATCGGTGATCCCGTACGCACATACGACGCGCACCCCGACCTCTGCGCACGCGTCGGCGATGACCGACAGGCTGCCCTCGATGGCGTTCGGCGACTCATGATGGTCGACGATGACGGTGGTCCCCTGTTCCAGGGCCTCGAGTGCCCCGAGTTTCGCCGACCACTCCAGCATCTCGAGATCGAGGGCGGTGTCGAGTCGCCACCAGACCTGTTCGAGAATCTCCAGGAATGTCGTGGGCGTCTTCGGAGGAGCCGGCATTCCCCTGGCAAGCACCGAGTAGAGATGGTGATGGGCGCACACCAGCCCTGGAGTCGTCGTCGGCATGGAACCTCCGTTCGTCACCCACAACCTACTTGGCAATCACATCCGGGACCGCTCCGATCAGCAGCACCACACCAATGACGATGAACAGAGCCGCTGCGCCGACCCGCAGCCATTCGGTGGGAACGACCCGAGTCAGCGCATCCCCGGCGAGCACCGCCGCGCCGGTCGATGCGACCAGCGCCAGGGAGGCCGCGATGAACACGATCCACCGCGATGACGACTCGGTCGAGAAGCCCAGCACGGCGAGTTGCGTCTTGTCACCGAGTTCGGCGAGAAAGAGGGCAAGAAAGACCGAGACGAATGTGCGCATGTTCAACCTCCTATCGGCACTGCAGGCATCGTGGCCTGGGAGTCCTAGTTTCTCATCGGGAGAGACGATCGCCACAAGCCGTCGCGATCGTGGAGTGCGGCGGCGACCGCCGGGGCGGTCGGGACGAGGCCGATCTCCCCGACACCCTTGATGCCGTAGGGGGCGTCGGGCTGGGGAACCTCCACGATGATCACGTCGACATCCGGCATGTCTTTGGCCCGCAGGATCCCGAGGCTGCGCAACGTCATGTTGACCGGCCGGCCTTCGGCATCAGTCGGGAAGTCTTCGGAGAGCGCATAGCCGAGCCCCATGTGGACCGCACCCTCGATCTGCCCTTCCACGAGGAGCGGGTTGACGGCGCGACCTACATCGTGTGCCGCGACGACCTTCTCGATGGTCCCTGACGCTCTGTCCACGATCACCACCTGGGAGGCGTAGCCCAGGGCCGAGTGAATCAGCGGGTGCTCGACGCCGGAGTCGAACGATTCGGTCCAGTCGACGATGTACTCGCCGTGGTAGTCCACGCCGGTCTGCCTCCCCCCTTCCTCCGCTGCCCGACAGGCGTCCTTGACCGCACCGGCGGCCAGGAGCGTTCCCCGACTCCCGGTGGTCTGGCCGTGACCGAGCTCCCTGGTCGTGTCGACGACCACTCTGATCCTGGTGGTGTCGATTCCGAGTTCCTCGGCGGCGATCTGTTGCGCGACGGTGTGGACACCCTGACCCATCTCGGTCCATCCGTGCCGAACCTCGACCACACCGTCCTCTTCGAAGCGGACCACTGCCTCGGACACCTCCCGGAACCCATTGCCGAGCCCCGAGTTCTTGACGGCCAGGGCCACACCAACCGCTTTGCCCTCACTCCTGGCGCGCTCATAGGCACCCCTCACCGCCTCCAGGCACTCCCTCGCCCCGCGGCTGCCATCGTCCATGATCTGACCGGGACCCCACTCCGAACCGGGATGGACGACGTTGCGGGACCGCATCTCGAGTCCGCTGATGCCGACGAGGTCGGCGAGCCGATCGAGGACTCCCTCCATCGCGAACTGTGCCTGATTCGCTCCAAACCCCCGGAATGCCCCACAGACAGGGTTGTTGGTTCGCACCGCGATCGACTCGACGTCGACGTTGGGGATCTCATAGGGGCCGGTGGCGTGGCCGGCTGCCCGTTCCAGTACTTTCATCCCGACCGATGCGTACGGACCGGAGTCGCCGACGAGTCTGGCCCGCAGCGCGGTCAGGCGGCCGTCTCGGTCACATCCGGCCCAGTATTCGAGACGGATCGGATGCCGCTTGGCGTGCATGAGCAAGGACTGCTCGCGAGAGAGTGTGCACTTGACCGGCCGCTTCAGGAGCCAGGCGGCCAGCGCCGTCTGCCCCTGATTGGACATGTCCTCTTTGCCGCCGAACGCTCCCCCGTTGGAAACCAACTCGACCGTCACCGATTGCGCGGGAACACCGAGCAGTGCGGCGATCTGGTCGCGGTCGTCCCAGACACCCTGCCCTCCCGAGTACACGAGGAGCGTTCCGTCGGCCGCGGGGACGGCCAGCGTGGACTCGGGCTCGAGAAAGGCCTGCTCGACCCGCTGTGTCAGAAACGTCTCATGGACGGTGTGGGCGCTCGCGGCCATGGCGGCATCGGTGTCGCCCCGCGAGTAGGCCGAGACCGACAGCACGTTGCCTTCGAGACCCCACACCGCATCGTCCGTGCTGGCCAACGCTGCACGAGGGTCGGTGAAGGGCTCCAGGACGTCGTACTCCACTTCGACGAGCTCGGCTGCCCTGGCGGCGATGTCCCTGGTCTCGGCGACCACGATGGCGAGGACGTCACCAAGGTACGAGGTTCTCCCACCCTCGGGGATGAAGACCGGCCAGTCTTTGTGGATGAGACCGACCCGCAGATCGCCCGGCACATCGTTGGCGGTGTAGACGGCCGCGACCCCGTCGAGCGCCGTTGCTGCCGCCGTGTCGATCCTGATCACGTCGGCGCGTGCGTGGTCGGCAAGTCGCAGGGCGCCGTGGGCCATGCCGGGCACGCGCAGATCGTCGACGTAGCCGCGGTCCCCGAGGGCAAGTTCCCTTGCCTCGTACTTGGCCCCCCGTGTGCCGATGCCGCCTGGTGCAGCAACGGTGAGCTCATCGCCGTGCGCTACGGCCTCGATGGCGTCGAAGACTTTGAGGTACCCGGTGCAGCGGCACAGGTTGGCACCGAGATGCCGTCTCAGGTCGTCACGAGTGAGATCTGTGCCCTTCTTGTCGATGAGTGCCTTGGACCGCATGATGATGCCGGGCGTGCAGAATCCACACTGGGTCGCCCCGAATGCCGCAAAGGCGTCCGCATAGCGGTCACGCTCCTGCGCATCGAGGCCCTCGAGCGTCGTGATGGAATGGCCGGCCACTTTGTCGAGCTGGAGCTGACAGGCCACCCTGGCCTTGCCATCGACCAGCACGGTGCAGGCGCCACACTGGCCCGATGGGGAACATCCGTCCTTCGGGGAGGTGACACCGAGCTCCTCTCGCAGCGCGGCGAGGAGGTGGGGGTGGTCCTCTCGTACCTGTACCTGCCTGCCGTTGAGGTCGAAAGCAACCATGCCGACACTCTAGGAGCGTCCTGGCCTTGCGGGCATCACGACGTCACACAGGGCAGTTGCCTGGCCACAGCCGGCACCACCCGGGAACGCAAAGACGCAGTCCCGGGGTTCGCTAGGCTGCGAATTGAATGTTCACCGAGTACCTCTACCCCCAATCCGTGGAGGAGGCGTTCAACCTTCTGGAGCAGTCCGCTGGCAGTGCTCGTCTGGTTGCGGGAGGCACCGACCTCGCACTGCATCCACCCGCCGAGGTGTCCACACTTCTCGACCTGTCCCGCCTCGACCTGCAGGCGATCACGAGCGACGAAGATGGGTTTCACATCGGTGCTGCGGCAACGCTGACCGATGTAGCCGGGTATGGGCCGTTCTCCGAGGTGTGGTCGGGTGTCTTGACGGCGATGCTGGCACAGGTCGCTTCTCCGCTGCATCGCAACGTTGCATCGATCGGCGGCCACCTGGCACGCGGGAGACTCTCGGATGTCGTGCCGGTTCTCCTGGCGATCGACGCCCAGGTGCGGTTCTACGAAGGCGAATACCGCCGGATGGATCTCTCCGAGTTCTACCGCACACGCAGAAACCGGTCGCCACTGGTCATCACCGGCGTCGACCTGTCCGCAGACACGGGCAGGGCCGCCTTCAGGAAGTTCGCCCGCACCACCTACGACCTGGCGATTCTCAACGTGGCGTGTGCCGTCCGTCTCGACGGCGACACCGTCTCCTGGGCGAGGGTGGTCGTCGGGGAGCGCCCCACTCTGGCCGTCGAACTTCCCGAGGCGTCCTCGGTCCTGCTCGGTGCTCAACTCGAGCCCGACACGATCTCTGCGGCAGCCAGAGCAGCCAGTCAGTCGGTGGAGGTGCGCAGCGATCCTCGCGGGAGCGCCGAGTACCGCCGCCACCTCACCGAGGTGCTCGTGCGCCGTTGTCTCACCGAAGTCGCCGGTCAGGTGGTGTACGCGTGAGATTCACCGTCAACGACCGATCGTTCGACGAGACCGTCCCCGCCGGCGAGAGTCTGCTCAGTCTGCTGCGACGGCTCGGGTTCAAGGGAGTCAAGAACGGTTGCGACGCCGGGGATTGCGGCGCCTGCGCGGTACTCGTCAACGGACGCGCCGTCACGGCATGCAACTTCCCTGCTCCGGCCGCCGAAGGCGCCGTGATCGGCACCGTGGAGGGTCTGGCTCCGGAGGGACAGCTCCATCCCCTCCAGGCCGCGTTTCTGGACACCGGAGCCGTCCAGTGCGGCTTCTGCACGCCCGGCATGTTGATCAGCGCCGCCGAGTTGCTCGAGCGCGATCCCGACCCGACGGAGGCCGACATTCGGGCCGCACTGCGGGGGAACCTGTGCCGCTGTACCGGCTATGTGAAACCGGTCGAAGCGGTCCAGCTTGCCGCCGCCAGGATGCGGGAGATCGACGATGGCTGACACCTTCAACGTGGTGGGACAGAGCGAACGGAGAGTCGACGGCAAGGCGCTGGTCACCGGCAAGCCCGTGTTCGCCGGCGACCTCGACCTGCCGGGGATGCTGCACATCGCCGTGCTCGGATCGCCGCACGCCCACGCCCGCATCACCTCCATCGACACTGCCCGGGCCGAAGCGATGGAAGGCGTGGCCATCGTTCTGACCCATGCCAACACCCCTCCCGTTCGCTACACGACCGCCGGCCAGGGACATCCCGAACCTTCGCCCTATGACACGCGCATGTTCGACGAGAAGGTCCGCTTCGTCGGAGATCGGGTCGCCGCAGTGGCGGCGGTGTCGCGCGAGCGTGCCGAGGAGGCACTCGAACTCATCGAAGTGACGTACGAACCGTTGGAGCCGGTGCTCTCGATCGACGCCGCAATAGCCCCCGGAGCGCCGGTCATACACGACGAGTCCGACGCGTCCGGCATCTGGGATGCCCAACACAACATTGCCGGCGCCGTCGAAGCGAACGTTGGTGACGTCGATGCCGCGATCGCCGAAGCGTTCGCATCGGTCGAGTTCACCGGCGAGACCCAGTACGCCCAGCACGTGCCCATCGAACCCCACATCTCGGTTGCCTACCTGGACGACAACGGCCGGCTCGTGCTGTACACGAGCACGCAGGTTCCTTTCCACGTCCGGCGGATCATGGCGAAGGTGTTGGGTATCCCTGCCGGCCAGATCAGGGTGATCAAACCGCGCATCGGCGGCGGGTTTGGTGTCAAACAGGAAGTCCTGATCGAGGATCTGGTGGGCCTCGTCACCTTGCGCACCGGCATGCCCAGCCGACTCGAGTACACGAGAGCCGAGGAGTTCTACGCTTCACGGACCCGCCACCCGATGCGGGTGACCGTGCGCCTCGCCGCGAATGAGGCAGGGATCCTGCAGGCCATCGACATGAAGGCGCTGGAGAACACCGGTGCCTACGGGGCGCACAACCTGACGGTCGTCTCCAACACCGGGTCCAAGACGCTGCCGATGTACAACAAGGCCCCCCACATCAGGTTCTCGGCCCGGGGCATCTACACGAACCTTCCGGTCGGCGGCGCCTACCGGGGATACGGCGCGACGCAGGGCATCTTCCCCCTCGAGACCGCCATCGAGATGCTCGCCGAGAAGCTCGGGGTGGATTCCCTCGAGCTGCGGCGCCGCAACCACATCAGATCGGGTGAGACCAGTCCGATCTTCGAAGAGCTCGGCGAGGGTCGCAAGGGCGTACCGCAGACGGTCGGAAGCAACGGACTCGCCGAGTGCATCGACATCGGCGCTGAGCGGATCGGGTGGACCGACAAACGGGGCGCCCGACTTCGCGAAGGCCCGTGGGTGCACGGCGTCGGGATGTCGATCCACATGCAGGGATCCGGCATTCCCGCCATCGACATGGCCGCCGCGACGATCAAGATGAACGACGATGGTTCCTTCAACCTGCTGATCGGAGCCACCGA
>CBEVHI010000086.1:0-8179 GCA_965549635.1 uncultured bacterium
AACGGATTGGCGTAGAACGGGTTCGCATAGAACGGGTTCGCGTAGAACCCTGCCCCATCACCCGGAGGCGGCGATAGATGCGCGAACAGCACATGGTTCACCTGCGCCTCGATTCCGGCCTGGTTGAGCTTCACGACGGCGCCCGGCGGGTCGACCACACCGATGAACCTGACGAAGGTTCCGTTCAGCACATCCTCTGCAGATGGCCGCCCCATCTGCTCCAACGCCGCTCGTGCCCTGTCCTCGTCGCGCGTTCTGACGAGCACTTCCCCAGGGCGATAGGCGACGCCTCCCGATGCGAAAGCGACGCGAAACTGCCACGGCCCTTGAATCCTCTGCCGCGCGACCTTCAGCGGTACTGGCCCGTCTGCCGTCATCATGACCTCCTCGTACTCGAACCTACCGGTTCACGGACCCTCGCCGTTCGGCCGCGGCGAGCACCTCATCGGCGACCCCGATCGCCTCAGGCGTCTCAAGAGCGCTCCCTTGCCCGGAAGACTCATCGAACTCATCTTCACCGAGGGCATCCAGGGCATCGGCCATGAGCTGATCACTCTCACGGCGATCGTCTTCGTACAACACCAAGCCGACCTCGGAGAGCATCGACTCGGCCTTTGCGTGGAGGCGAACGGCCGTCTCCCACCACGCCTCGGCCCCTGCCACGCGGGCGGCAACGATCAGCGAGAACGCCACCATCGGCAACGACCCTTGAGCCGTCGCCAGTTCGAGACACGCCCGCTGGTGGTGGGCGGCGACCGGCATCTCCCCGAGCCGCATGGCGACCTCGGCCAAGTTGCCGCGTGCGCTGGCGATGTACCCCTCGTACCCAACCTCGATGTTCAGCTCCAGCTCCTTGCTTAGCGCCAGTTGCGCAGTCTCCAGATCGCCCATTGCTGCGGCCGTCGTACCCCACAAGTTGTACATGCGCGACCGGCCGCGAGCCGACAGGTCCCTTTCGAGCGCCTGGCGGGCGATGTCGATGGCCTCCTGCAGCTTCCCCGATCGGCGGGCAATCTCTCCGCGCGTCCGGTCGACACCGACATCGTCCCAAGAGGGCAGGCCGTGAGTGACACGGAGACTGTCGGCCTCCTCGACGAGACGACCGGCAGCTTCCGTGTCACCGGTACGCAGGTAGAGGTCTGCCAGCATGGCCAACATCGATGCCCGCGTCGCTCCGGGCTCCGTGAGGGTGTTGCAGAACCGGTTGAGCTCTTCGATACCGTCCCGGAACGCCGAAGTCACGTCGTGGTAGCGGCCGATCGTATAGGCCATCTGCTGGGCGATCTCCTGATGTTCGCCCATGAGAGGTGGAATCAGCACCCGAAGGTTGCCGATCTCCACACCGACGCTACTTCGCCACGACCGGTCGGCTGGGTGCCACGGCCCAAGTCCCTCCAGCATGTGCAATGCCGCGGCCGATGCGACCCTGCGGGTCTCGTCCGTCTCGTCGAGACGTTCCCGCCCGTATGTTTGCACGGTCTCGAGCATTCGGTATCGCGTCGCGTCCGCGGCCAACTCGGCAACGACAAGCGATCGGTCGGCCAGCGACCAGACGAGATGAGGAACGTCTTGGGCCGGTACGTCACCCAAGGCAACAGCCGATGTCGCCATGTCGAGCGTGAATCCGGCTCCAAAAACGGCGACCCGGCGAAACGCTGCCTGCTCGGCCTTGTTGAGAAGCCGGTAGCTCCACTCGAGGACGCCCTCCATCGTCTGGTGGCGATCCCCGGACTTCTGGTCGCGGCTCCGTAGGAGAAGGAACCGGTTCTCGAGTCCCGCAAGGATCTCCGATGAGGACTGCACGGCCAGATTGGCTGCGGCCAATTCGAGCGAGAGTGGCAGCCCGTCGAGGTGACGGCAGATGGCGGCAACCGTTGTGACGTTGTGCTCGTCGAGGGAGAATCCGGGTCGTACGGCCATCCCACGGTCCACGAACAGCCTGACCGCCGGTGAGCCACCGACTTCCTCGACCGACGTGGTGTCCTTTGGAATTGGCAGGGGCGGCACCGGCTGGACAATCTCGCCCGATGCGTGAATCGGTGACCGGCTGGTGGCCAGCACCGCTACACCGGCACACGACTCAAGTAGCGATGTCACGAAATCCCTGCAGGCGTCGATGAGCTGTTCACAGTTGTCGAGCAGGATCACCGCGCGGCGATCGGCGAGATGTTCGAGCAAGTCCGAGAGACGATCACTTCCAGTCGGGACCCCCACTTCCGCGGCCGCGGCGGGCGCAACCAGGTCGGGTTGCCTGACGGCAGCGAGGTCGACGCGCCATACACCGTCTTCCCATTCTGGGGCGACCGTCAAACCCAGATCGATGGCGACTCGGCTCTTGCCGACTCCGCCGGGTCCCACCAGTGTCACCACCCGGCCAGGAACCAGTCCTTTCGCCAGCCGGGACACCAAGGCTTCTCGTCCCACCGTGGAGGTGAGCGGTCGAACGAGGTTGTGACCCTCGGCGGGCACCGCCCGTATCGACCGCTGCTCCTCCGACAACCCTTCAGCCGCAACCCCGAAGATCTCCTGTGGCTCGTCGAAGTCACGGACCCGGTACTTGCCCAGCGATTGCAGCGCCGGTCCCTCGGCATCTCCGACCGCGGCAGCAGCCTCTTCCGACACGAGAATCTGCCCGCCGTGGCCGGCCGACATGACCCTCGATGTCTGATGGACCGCCAGTGCCACGTAGCCGTTCCCATACGGTGTGGCGAGACCGGTGTGCACCCCCATCCGCACCCGCACCTCGGCTCCCTCCGGCCACGGTTCGGCCGCGAGCCTCTGCTGTCCATCCGCACACGCCGCGACCGCATCTGCAGCGCAGGCGAACGCAACGAAGAAGCCGTCACCTTCAGCCGAGATCTCGTGTCCGCCGTATCGGATCCACGCTTCACGAAGGATCTGGCGGTGCCGTTCGAGAACGCCGATGTAGCCGTCGCCGAGGCGGCCCACCAGACGGGTGGACCCTTCGATGTCCGTGAACACAAACGTGACGATGCCGGAGGGCAGATCGACCGTAGAGGTGATCATCCTTCGAGTCTGCCATACCTCGGGTCGATGTGGGGAGGGCAAACAGAGCCCTCCCGGAACATCGTCGGCCGCCGCCCGCTGCTCAGCAGGCTCCCTATTGGGGGTTCCCTACACCGGTCGCAGCGTGCCGCCGAACACCTGCCAGGCCAACGCCGTCTTGGCGAACAGGCTCAACCAAATGTAGGCGCGCTCGCCGTAGAGGTAGTCGGCCCACCTGCCCACCTTCTTGTACTGCAGCACCATGTTGATGGCGAAAGTGTTGAAGAACACGAAGATGGAGAAGAAGATCCCGTACACGAAGGCCGGTGGTCCCTGGTCACCCTGGCCTGCTCCGATCAGGTAGATGGCCACGCCGATCCAGGGCACGATCCCGGCGATGGTTCCGAACCAGTAGGACGTCCAGTTGGTCTTGGCGGTGGTCTGGTTGTGCAGCTCCATCATCCAGCCGAACAGAATCATCATGGCGTTGACGGCGAAGATGGCGATGAGCGCAACGATGTCGTAGATCCCGACGAGCATGGCGATCACGACGATCATCAGTGACGAACTCAGTGAGTACTCGATCCAGCGGGCGTAGTTGGCGCCCTTGCCCAGGTTGCGGGCATACCAGGGGTAGATACCCGGTGACGCGACGGCGAAGTGGGCAACGGCGGACAGGAACAGGAAGCCGGCGACGAGCGGCCCGATGGGCAGATCGAAGGCGGTCCGGAAGTCGGATACCAGTCGGTTCGCGGACTCGTCGAAGACCTGGAACGCCGTGGTGACCGGCAGGGCGAAGTCGGTACTCAGTATGAGCATCAGCACCGCCTGAATCAGGTGGAAGAACCCGATGATGACATTGAAGCGGCGCAGTCTTGGCAGTTTCTCTGCAGTGGTCATGAACACTCCTTTTCGGTTGAACACTACGAGATGTACGAGGCTCGTAGTGGTATTGGATTACTCGACGGGTGCTGGACGGTCGGGTACGGGCGTGGCGTAAACCACCACATTGCTGTCGTAGCGTCCCTGGCTGAAGCCCCCTCCGCAGGTAACCAGCGTCAGAACCGGCGTGCCCGCTTCGGAGAAGATCGTGTCGAGCGGGAGTTCGTCTTTGAAATACACCGCTCGAGCCTGCACCCGGAAGCGCGTCGTGGATCCGTCACTGAAGTCGACAGAGACGACATCGCCCGGATCAACGTCCCGCAGTCGGAAGAACACCCCCGGTCCCTGTCCGGCGAGATCGACGTGGGCGGCGAGAACGGCCGATCCTGCCTGACCAGGAATCGACCCGAACCGATACCAGGCGACATCGCTCACGTTGTTGGGGACTGCCATCCGGCCACGGCCATCGACACCCGTGGGAACGATCGGCGCTTCGACACCGATCGAGGTGAGGCGGAGACCTACCGGGAAGACCGCTTCGGTCGGGTCGGAAGACGGGATGCCTGACCAGACGGGAACCGATGCCGGCTCATCGCGGCCGGTGTCGGAAACGGGAGGATCAGAGGTCGCCGGGTTGAGGACCTGCGTCGAGGTGGTTGTGGTAACGAGCGCACTCTCGATGGCTTCCACGTCGCCAACGGTCCCGTGTCTTCTCTCTGCGAGCAACCCAACGACCACTACCAGCCCGAGGAGGCCGGCAATGAAGATGATCGTGAGGGTTCTACGAGACATGGGAAGGCTCGGGGAGGCCGGAGGGTGGCCTCCCCAAGCGGGTGGATGTGGGCTAGCGACGCCGGGAGAGAGCGAGGCCAGATCCGGCAATCGCGACCAGGGCCGCGGCACCGGCAATCGCCAGAGCGATCGGGAATCCGTCGACCGCGAGACCGGCGGTACCGGTCGGAACTCCGGCGGGCGCAGCACCAAGACCGGAGATGGTCTGGACCGCAACCGTGAAGCTGCCGCCGTCGAGCGAGCCGATGGCGTAGACGATCGTGGAGGTACCTTCGGCAAGGTCGAGGTCGGCCTCGAACACCACAGGAGTGGTGGTGCCGGTCGGGACGACCTTGGCGTTGTAGGTTCCGGCGGCAACGTCACCAGACGCCTGGTTGCCGTTGCTCATCGCCGAGAACAGCACACCGTCATTGGCGAGGATGTCCACGGTGGGTGCTGCGGCGGTGTGACGGACCGTCAAGCGGGTGTCGCCCGCCGCAATCGTGGAGATGTCGTTGACGAACACGGTCGCCGTCGGGGCGCCGGACGCATCGAGGTGCGCCTCAATCGTCGCATTCGCACCGGCAGGGAGCGTCACGGCCAATGGTCCGAGTGCGGGATCGGTGGCCGCGGGGTCGGCCCCGGCGCCATAGATCTCGATCGAGTAGTCAGCGGCCGGCAGTGCGACCGGTCCGGCGAACTCGGTGAACTTCAAACCGGGGATGAACGGGGCGCTGTAGTCACCGTTCACATAGATGTCGACGGGGAACCCGCCGTCGCCGGGGATACCGTGCAGCACACTGACCGTGCCATCGGTGCTCTGTGCGAAAGCCGCCCCCGCAGGGAGGGTCAGCAGCATCAGTGCCACCAGGAAGATGCGTCCAAGATTGCGCATGATTTGTCTCCTTCTCTCGATGCCCACCTTGGGCAATCGAAGGGTCTACGGAGCGTTCGGTGGTGGCGGATGAACATTGGTGCTAGAAATCTCTAGGAGACCCGGAAAGGCACCGTGCAATCGACGCATCTGACAGGAGCCAGCGAAGCTTCGCTGGCGATGTCGATCGGCCGTGCCTCCCAGGAAGCACTCGCCGAGGTGTACCGGCGCCACTCCGGAGCCGTTCTCGGTCTGGCCCGGCGGATCTTGCGCGACCCCCATATCGCCGAAGAGATCACCCAAGAGGTGTTCGTGCGGCTCTGGAACCGGCCGGAACGGTTCGATCCGGGTCGCGGCTCGATGCGGTCGTTCCTCCTCGCCGACACCCACGGTCGCAGTGTCGACGTCATCCGATCGGAAGACGCGCGCCGTAGAAGGGAAGAGAACGAAGCCCGGCTCGCGGTCACCGATAACGCGAACGTAGAAGACGAAGTGTGGACCATGGCCCTCTCGGACCAAATCAAAGCAGCCCTCGCATCCCTCGGAGAGGGGGAGCGCAAGGCGATCGAACTCGCCTACTTCCAGGGCCAGACGTACCGTGAAGTCGCTGCAGCCCTCGGAGAGCCGGAGGGCACGGTCAAGAGCCGCATCAGGTCGGGTTTGAGACGGCTTCGAGGCACCCTCGCCGATGTGAGACACGAATGAGCGATCAACGTGTCGAAGAGCTTCTCGGCGCCTACGCGCTGGACGCTGTCGATCAGGTCGAGCGCGATCTGGTCGAACAGCATCTCGCGACGTGTGCCGCCTGTCGCGCAGAGGTGGACGAACTGTGGGAGGCCGCATCGGTGCTCACCGGGGACATGCCACCGGCTCCAGCCGCCGTCTGGGACGGAATCGCCGAGCAGATCGACGCACCCCAGGAGACCAACGTCGTGTCGCTCTTCCGACGGACCGCCACGGTGCGCACACTCACGTGGGTCGCCGGCGCGGCGGCCGCCCTCGCGGTCGGCCTCGGGGCAGTCCTCGTCGGACAAACATCCCGGATCGGCGACCTCACCACGCAGCTCGCAGCGCAAGAACAGCAGATCGCCACGCTGGTCGCTTCATCGCAGATCGAACCGCTCCAGCAGGCGGTGACCGCTGCCCTGTCCAACCCGCAGGCGACGGTTGCAGATCTGGCCGCGGAAGACAGCGCCGACGACATGCTCGTCGTGATCCTGCCGGACGGCACCGGCTACATCTACCGCAGTTCCCTCGAGGCACTTCCAGAGGACTTCACCTACCAGCTCTGGGCGGTGGTCAACGATCAGGTGATCTCCGCCGGGATACTTGGCCCGAGTCCGAACGTCGTACCGTTCCACGTCGACCCGCGAGGGCTCCAGGGGCTCGTCATCACCCGGGAGGTGGCCGGTGGAGTCGAGAAGTCGCAGGCAGAACCGGTCGTCGCCTGGTTCGATGCCTGAGCGCCCGCCAGGTCTGATCCACGGCCGGTAGCCTCAAGCAATGGAGAGGGAAGAGTTCGAACGCTTCCTCAAACGGAGTGGCCGTTCTCCCAACGCGGCGCTTCGTGCCATCGGGTATGTCCAGCAGTTCGAGTCCTACCTCTCGGGCGTCGCACTGGCGGACGCGGAGCCAGCCGATCTCGAGAGTTTCGTCGCCCACGTCGAGTCGGCTCCCGGCGCAAACGCCAAGCTGCACCTTTGGGGCATCCGCTACTACTACGAGTTCCTCGACGATGTCGTGATGGTGCACGTCGCCGGAGAGATGCGCAGGGACCGTGTCGAGAAGACAGCCTTTCGTCTGGCCGGCTTCAGAGGAGTGAGCCTCGGCCACACCGACCGTCTTGCCGCCTTGGGGGTGCGGTCCGTCGACGATCTGCGCGAGGCAGCGTCGACGCCATCCGCCCGGGCAGCACTCGCCGCGAAGGCGTCCATCCCACTCGAGGCCCTCGAAGAGCTGGTCCGGCTCGCAGATCTGGCCCGCGTCAACGGTCTGAAGGGCATCCGCGCCCGCCTGTATCTGGACGCCGGGGTGCGGTCAATCGCCGATCTAGCCACTCGACAACCTGACGAGCTGCTGGCCACATTGCGAAGGTTCGTCGACGACACCGGGTTCGACGGGATCGCCCCGCTGCCGGGTGAGGTGCGCCACGCCGTAGTGACGGCCCAGGGTTTGCCGGCACTGATCGAGTGGGAATCCGGGACCTGAAGGACTCGCACGAGCCGGGGGGATCAGCGCCCGAAGCCGGCCCAGCCCGGAAGCTGTGATGCCTGCCTGATCCAGCTTGCGACCAGCTCCTCGTCGAGCTGGTCGCCCTCGTGGACATGGAAGTAACGGGTGCCTTCGTTCTTGGACTCGACGGGAGGAACCGGACGCAGCGATGCACCAGCGAAGAACGCCACTTTGATGTACCTGGTGAGGCAACGGAAACTGAGAAACCAGCCCTGGCCCTCGGAGCCGTAGAAGGGCGAGTTCCACCTCACGGCCTTTCGCACACAAGTGGTCCGTCGCCCAAATGATTGCCGGGCCTCTCCGGCTCTCGACGCCCCTGGCTGCGTCCTCAGTCCTTGAAGCACCGCAGAGGGTGCGCCTTCGGTCTGTGTCCTTGCCAGATACGCCGAGTCCTCGGAGACCCCCTGACACTGA
>CBEVHI010000087.1:0-8004 GCA_965549635.1 uncultured bacterium
AGGTTATGTTGTTACTCTGCCGTCCGATGTCTCGCGCGTACCGATTCGAACTGAACGGCAGCAGGCTCTCGCCCGGGGTACCGCAGCTCGAGATCGGCTCGGTCAGCTTGGCGTTCGGCGGCGTCCGGGCGCTTCGTGGGGTCTCCGACAGCGTTCGCCAGGGAGAGATCCACGCCATCATCGGCCCGAACGGAGCCGGCAAGACATCGCTGTTGAACTGCATCAGCGGCCTGTACCGCCCCCAGCGAGGGAGCATCGTTCTCAACGACGGCGAGCACAAGCGCGAGCTCACCAAGGCCGCCCCCAGTGCGACTGCCCGCTGGGGTGTGGCTCGCACGTTTCAGAACATCGAGCTGTTCCAACACATGTCGGTGCTCGAGAACCTGATGCTCGGGCGTCACGTCCACATGCGGCATCGCCTCTGGCAATCGATGGTGTTTGCGGGCCCGGCCCGCCGTCAGGAAATCGAGCACCGAGAGCTCGTCGAAGAGGTTATCGACCTGCTCGAGATCCAGTCGGTGCGTTCCCAGCCGGTCGGTTCGCTGGCCTACGGCTTTCAGAAGCGCGTCGAGTTGGGTCGTGCGCTGGCCATGCAGCCCGCTCTGCTGCTCCTCGACGAGCCGATGGCCGGCATGAATGCCGAAGAGAAGGAGGACATGGCGCGCTACATCCTCGACGTCAATCAGCTTGCCGGGATCTCCACGGTGCTGATCGAGCACGACATGGGCGTCGTCATGGACATCTCCGACTCGGTCAGCGTTCTCGACTTCGGCAAACTGGTGGCATCCGGGTCCCCGGCCGACGTGTCGAGGGATCCGGCCGTGATCGAGGCGTACCTCGGTGAGGATCAGACCTGATGGCGGACACCTTCCCCAAGGCGCTTCGAGCCATTGCCGAAGCCAAAGGTGACGGCAGCGTTGCCCTCCAGGAGAAGCGATACGGGATCTGGCAAGCGGAGGGATGGGCAAGTTTCTATCGAAGGGTTCGTGCCTTCGCTCAGGGCCTCTCGACCTTGGGAGTGGGCAGAGGGGACGTCCTGGCGGTGCTGGGAGACAACCGACCAGAGTGGCTGATTGCCGAGCTCGGCGTCCAGTCGCTCGGAGGCATGTCGGTTGGGATCTATCCCACCTCCATCGGAGAAGAGATCGTGCACATCCTGACGCACGCCGGAATCAAGGTGATCGTCGCCGAGGATCAGGAGCAGGTCGACAAACTGATCGACCTTCCTTCAACGATCGAAAAGATCATCTACTACGACCCTCAGGGACTCGAGCTCTACGAGGATGCGAAGCTCATCGAGTTCACCGAGGTCGAACGTCTCGGACAGCAATTCGAGGCCGAAAACCCCGGCTGGGTCGACGAGCAAATCGACCGGGGATCGGCCGAAGATACGGCGGTGCTTTGTACGACGAGCGGTACGACCGGTCTGCCAAAGCTGGCGATGCTCAGCCATCGCAACCTGCTTTCGATGGGACGCAACCTCATGGAGGTCGATCCCCTCGGTGGCGAGGATCGCTTCGTGAGCTTCCTCCCCTTTGCGTGGGTCGGCGAACAGATGATGGCCCTCGCATGCGGGTTTCAGGCAGAGTTCACGATCAGCTTCCCCGAGGAGGCCGCAACCGTGCAGTCGGACATGCGCGAGATCGGTCCGGACGTGATGTTCGCGCCTCCCCGCATCTGGGAGTCGATGCTGTCGACCGTCCAGGTGCACATCGGCGAGGCCGGTTGGTTGAAGAAGCGGGTCTTCTCATGGGGATTCGATGTGGGCGAGCAAGCCGCCGACCTGACCGTCCGCGGCGACCGGCTGCCCCGAGGATTGAGGTGGAAGCTGGCGATCGCAGAGCTCGTCGCGATGCGACCCGTCCGGGACCAGCTTGGCCTCACGAGGATCAAGAGGGCGTACACGGGAGGCGCTCCTCTCGGACCGGACGTCTTCCGCTTCTTCCACTCCATCGGAGTCAACCTCAAGCAGATCTACGGCCAGACAGAGATCTGCGGCATCGCGGTCGTCCATCGGGACGGCGACGTCAAGTTCAACACCGTCGGAAGCCCGATCGCGGGGACACAGATGCGTATCGCAGACGATGGAGAGATCCTGCTGACCTCTCCTGCGGTCTTTCAGGGCTACTACCGCAACCCTGAGGCGACGGCCGGCGCACTCGACGACGAGGGATGGCTGCACACCGGTGATGCCGGTTTCATCGACGAGGACGGACACCTGGTCGTCATCGATCGCGCCAAGGACGTCATGCATCTTCCTGACGGAACGGCGTTCTCCCCTGCCTTCATCGAGAACAAACTCAAGTTCTCCCAATTCGTGGAGGAGGCAGTCACTTTCGGGGGCGACCACCCGTACATCGCAGCCATCATCACGATCGACGGGCAGACGGTTGGCGCTTGGGCCGAACGAGAGCATCTCGCGTACACGACGTACACCGACCTGTCGCAGATGGACGAGGTCTACTCACTCGTTGCCGAAGACGTCAACAGGGCCAACCAGGACCTGCCAGAAAGCGCTCGTGTGTGGCGCTTTCTCATCCTGCACAAGCAGTTCGACCCGGACGACGACGAGATCACCCGGACCCGCAAGGTGCGCCGCGGGACGATCGGGACACGATACGCGGATCTGATCGATGCGCTCTACGACCCGGCAAGACAGAACGTGACGATCACCAGCACCGTTACCTACCAGGACGGGAGCTCCGTCGACCGCGAGGTCGAGCTGCGGATCTTCGACATGGAGACGTTTGCTCCATCCGGCAAGCGCCGGCGCTATGCGTGGAGCACGGGCCGATGAGCACATTCATCCAGTTGACCGTCAACGGCTTGGCCAGCGGAGCGATTCTCGCTCTTGCTGCGCTCGGCTTCGTACTCATCTTCAAGGCGACCGGTGTGATCAACTTCGCGCAAGGGGAGTTCCTCCTCATCGGTGCGTACGTGGTGTGGGCAGCCATGGTGACCTTCGGGCTTCCCTGGGTTGCTGCCGTTCTCGTGGGCGTGCTGGTCGCCGTCGTGATGGGTGTGGTGATCGAGCGATCGGTACTCCGTCCCATGGTGGGTGAGTCCGCGATTGCGGTCATCATGGTCACGATCGGTCTGTCCGCGGTTCTCAAGGCGCTCGTACAGGGCATCTGGGGCACGACGCTTCGAAGGATGCCCACCATCATCCCGGATGCCTCGATCGACCTGTTGGGTGCACCTCTTCCGGAGACGAGGCTGTGGGCGATCGGGATCGCTCTCGTCGCCCTGGCTGGATTCGCGCTGTTTTTCCGCAAGTCGCATTTCGGGGTGGCCATGCGAGCGGTCGCCGACGATCAGCAGGCCGCGATGGTGATGGGCATCAGCGTTCGGAGGATCTTCGCTATGTCCTGGGCTTTGGCGGCCGTCAGTGCGGTGTTCGGTGGGGTCCTCGTCGCGGTCATGATCGGTGTATCCATCGAGGTGGCATCCTTCGGACTTCTCGTGTTCGCGGTCGTCATCGTCGGCGGTCTCGATTCCATTCCCGGGGCACTCATTGGCGGTCTGATCATTGGTCTGACGCGCCAGTACGTGGCGGGCTACGTCGACCCTGGGCTCGGGGAGGTCGTGCCCTACCTGGTGCTCGTGCTCGTGCTGCTCATCAAGCCGTACGGGATGTTCGGCGAAGTGCGGATCGAGAGGGTGTAGGCGATGGCGATTGCTACGGGCATCTACCACACCAAGTACCGCCAGGATCTCGCCTTGCGCCAGACGCGAGCCGATTGGGTGCGACTGGCGCTGTTGGTGGCGTTCCTGGCAGTCGTGCCGTTCCTTGCTTCGTCCTACTGGCTGACGATCCTCAACCTCGTCGGCATCGCGGCGATCGGCGCGATCGGGTTGAACATCCTGACCGGATTCACCGGGCTGATCAGTCTCGGACAGGGCGGGTTCCTCGCGGTCGGCGCGTACACCTCCGGCATCCTCATCGCACGTCTGCACTGGCCTACGCCGCTCGGCATCATCGCGGCGGTCTTTGTCACCGCTGCGATCGGCGCTGTGATCGGCCTGCCGGCAGTCCGTCTCAAGGGGCTGTATCTGGCTATCGCGACGCTTGCAGCCCAGGTGATCATCATCTACCTTGTCCGCACGTGGGATGTAGTCACCGGTGGGGTGGAGTCACTTGTCGTTCCGAGACCGGAGTTCTTCGGGACGAAAGTTCGATCCGAATTCATCTGGTACTGGATCATTCTGGCATTCGCCATCCTGGCGACGCTCGCGGCACTCAACATATTTCGCACCGGTCTGGGCCGATCGTTCGTCGCGATCCGCGATCAGGACATCGCCGCCGACGTGATCGGCGTGACCGTCTGGAAGTACAAGCTCTGGGCGTTCGCAATCTCTTCGGGTTTCGTCGGTCTTGCTGGAGCGCTGCTCGCCTCGTACCGCAGCATCGTCACCTGGGAACGGTTCACGATCGACGTGTCGATCACCTACCTGGCGATGATCATCGTCGGAGGTCTCGGCAGCGTTGCCGGGGCCATCTACGGGGCCGGGTTCATGACCGTTGTCCCGGCCCTCATTCAGCGTGCCGGCCAGTCGGTACAGGGAGTGCTCCCCGGACTGAGTCAGCAGCTTCCCTCCATTCAGCTCGGCGTGTTCGGGCTCGTCATCATTCTGTTTCTGATCTTCGAACCGCGAGGCCTCGCCCGCATCTGGGAACGCATACGTGACTACTTCCGCCTGTGGCCGTTCAGATACTGAGAGGAGGGAAGGCAATGAGAAAGACAGCAATCTACCTAGCTCTGGGGGTGGTGTTCACACTCCTGGTGGCAGCCTGTGGAGGAGGTGGCTCGTCGAGCAGCGAGCCCATCGAGGTGGGAGCGATCTTCGACCTGACGGGTCCGACCGGTGACGTAGGAACCCCCTACGCCGACGGGGTGCGCGACTACGTCGAGTGGGCGAACGGTGAGGGAGGCATCGACGGTCGACAAATCGACCTGAAGTGGCAGGACTACCAGTACAAGGTGGACACCGCCGAACAGCTCTACTCGCAGTACGTCTCCGAGGGGATCGTCGCGTTCATGGGTTGGGGCACCGGCGACACCGAGGCCCTGCGGACGCGGATCACAGAAGACGAGATTCCGTTCATGTCCGCCTCATACTCGGAAGGGCTCACCGACGGAGCGGCGACGCCGTACAACTTCGTCGTTGCGACGAGCTATTCCGATCAGATGCGGATCGCGTTGAAGTGGATCAGCGAGAACTACGACGGTCATGCAGAGGTTGCCGTGTTTCACCATGACAGTCCGTTCGGACTCTCACCGGTTGCCGACGGCGCCGCATACATTCAGGCGAACGGTCTCGACATCGGCTACGCGGACTACGCCATGCCGGGTGGAGCTACCGACTACCTCGCCGAGCTGACCCAGGCGAAGTCCCAGGGCGTGACGCACATCATCGTGCAGAACGTGTCCAGCCCGGCGGCCTTGCTCGCTCGCGACGTAAAGGGACAAGGGCTCGGTGTTCAGATGATCTGTCTGAACTGGTGCGCCGACGAAGGCTTTGTGAACCTGGCCGCCGATGCGGCAGAAGGAGTCATGGGAGTGCTCCCATGGGCACCGCCTTCCTCCGGTGACCCGGGGTTCAAGACGCCCGAGGACTTCTTTGCCGGCAAGGGTGGCGACGCTGCGAGCATGAGTCTGCACTACACGCAGGGCTGGTACACGATGGCGGCGATGGCGAACGCGATCGAGCAGGTCTTGAAGGACGGCAACGACTTGACGGGCCCCAACATCAAGGCCGCGCTCGAGTCGATGAGCGGGTTCGACACCGGTGGTGTGTCGTTCGAGATCGGGTTCAGCCCAGCGCTCCACAAGGGAATGCCCGGTGCGGGGATCTACGAGGTCGAGGGTGGGACCTGGACTCGCGTCGTGGCAGAGATGACTCCGTAGACGTGACCACTTCGGCCATGGATGCTGCGGCAGGGGCGGGTTCGACCGCCCCTGCCGCCAACCTGCTTCTCGATGTCAACAACGTCGAGGTGATCTACGACGAGGTGATCCTGGTGCTGCGGGGCCTCTCGCTGCAGGTAGAGAAAGGGAGCCTCGTCGCGTTGCTCGGCGCGAACGGTGCCGGCAAGTCGACGACTCTCAAGGCGATCATGGGTCTTCTTCCATCCGAAGATGGGGAGATCAGCGAAGGGCACATCAGTCTCGAAGGCGTTGAGGTCACCGACTACGACCCCGCGCAGATCGTGCGGGCCGGCATCTCTCTCGTGATGGAAGGCCGAAGGGTCTTCGAGCATCTCACCGTTCACGAGAACCTCGTGGCGGCAGCGTACTCGCGCTGGCGGGATGGAAGCGTGAGCGACGACTTCGGCCTCGTCTACGAGTACTTCCCCCGACTCGAAGAGCGATCCAACCAGGTCGCCGGGTACCTGTCCGGGGGTGAGCAGCAGATGCTGGCGATGGGCCGGGCGCTGATGCAACGTCCGAAGCTCCTGATGCTGGACGAGCCGTCGCTGGGGCTCGCGCCGATCCTCGTTCGCGAGATCTTTGGGATCATCGAGAAGTTGCACAGAGAACTGAACACAACCGTTCTCTTGGTCGAACAGAACGCCAAGCTGGCGCTCAATGTCGCCGACCACGGCTACATCATGGAGAACGGCCGCATCGTGCTCGAGGGCCCGGCAGGCGAACTTGCCGAAAACCCGGATGTGCAGGAGTTCTACCTTGGGATCAGCGAGACTGGCGAGCGAAAGAGCTACCGGGACGTGAAGCACTACAAGCGGCGCAAGCGGTGGCTTTGATGCCGCAAGTGCAAAGGGTGGGGGCGACATGACGCCGGAGCAGTATGGAGGGTCATTCGACGCGATGATTCCCGGGTTCGTCGCGGCGGCGGCCGATGCGTCCGAAGCCTTCGCTGCTCGCCTCGCTGAAGCCGGGATCGTGGCGGCAGACATACACACAGCGGCCGACCTCAGCAGGTTGCCCGTCCTGACGAAGGATGAACTGCTGGATTTGCAGGCCACCCGGCGACCCTTCGGTGGGCTCCTCGCCGACGACGCACAGGTCCGGAGGCTCTTCCAGTCGCCCGGTCCGCTCTATGAGCCGGAACTGGATCGTCCGGACCCATGGCGATGGGCGCCCGCCCTCGTCGCGGCCGGTTTCCAGCCGGGTGATGTGGTCTTCAACGCGTTCGGCTACCACCTGTCGCCTGCCGGAGCGATGTTCGAAGAAGGTGCCAAGGCGGTCGGCTGCAGCGTCGTTCCCGGCGGTATCGGCAACCTCGACCTGCAGGTCCAAGCGTGTATCGACCTCGGGGTGACCGCCTTTATCGGCCTACCGAGCTATCTCAAAGCGCTGCTGGAGAAGGCAGAACCGAAGCAGCTTTCGATCGACCACGCATTCGTGACAGCGGAGCCTCTGCCGGCGTCGCTGAGGACCTGGCTGGAGGAGCGAGTCTCTTCGGTCCGGCAGGGCTATGGGACGGCAGAGGCAGGGAACCTCGGCTACGAGTGTGAGGCTGTCCGGGGACTACATGTTCCCCAAGATGCGCTCGTGCAGGTCTGCGACCCCCTCAATGGTGAACCCCTTTGGGCAGGAGAGGAGGGACAGGTCGTGGTCACCCTGTTCGAACCCAGCTATCCGCTTGCTCGTTTCGGAACCGGAGATCTTTCCAGATTCATTCCCGAACCGTGTTCATGCGGCCGCGCTACCCCGAGACTGGCGGGATGGATGGGTCGGGTCGGGGACGCGGTGAAAGTGCGGGGGATGTTCTTGCATCCCGCCCAGGCCGGAAGAGCCCTCGCCGAGACTCCCGGGCTGGCCGGCTTCCGATTCGTGATCGAACGTGAAGGCCATCGTGACGAACTCACCTGTGAAGTCGTCGCGGCGCCGGGATCGGACCCGATCGGCCTCTCGGACGCAGTCGCAGAGAAGATCCGGTCGGCCTTGCGCTTCCGCGCTCAGGTCCGCGTCGTCGACGAGATCCCTGAAGGCAGCGTTGTCGATGATCGCCGGAGCTGGGACTGACAGAGTTCCAGCT
>CBEVHI010000088.1:0-8003 GCA_965549635.1 uncultured bacterium
CCCGAGACGGCCTGCATGATGGTCAGCGTGTCGCCTTCGCCGACCGGGAGCGTCAGGCTGTCCAGCCATGCGGTGTCGGTCTCGTTCCAGAAGATGCGGACGTGCGGACGCAGCCTGGACTGCTCATCGAAGAGGTGGACCTTCAGGCCCGGGTAGGTGCGGAGTACCTCGTCGATCGCGCTCTGCACCGTCGAGGCTTCGATCGTGAAGGATCTAGTTCCGGTCACCGGCATCAGCAGCGACGGCACCCGCACCTCGAGCCGGCTCATGGCGAAGGGAGCACCTTGACGGACAGGATGCGGGGCAGGGTCCATGGTGGCGTCGTCCAGGTGTCACCGCCGTCGGTGGTGAATCGAAACGTTCCGGACGTCGTCCCGTAGTAGATGCCACCGTCGTGATCCGTGTCCATGGCACCACGTAGAGCCGCTGTGTAGGTGGGGGCCTCTGGATGGCCCACACCGGACTCGTGCCACGTGTCGGCTCCGTCGGTCGATCGATAGACACGGAACCGCCCGTCTGGCGGGAGGCGAAACTCGTCGCTCTGCAGGGGAACCACGTACAACGCCTTCGACGAGTGATCCATCACCATCGGGAAACCGAACGTGCCCGGCAGTCCGGTCTCGGCGTGCTCCCAGGTGTTTGCCCCGTCCGAGGATCGGTAGACGCCCTGGTGATCCTGCCGGTAGAGGAGGTCCGGATCGTCGGGGTCCAGGGCGAGACCATGGATGCAGAAGCCGATGTCATCAAAGTCTTTGGATGGTGCGGTCTTGGCAACGCCGTCGTTGACGGGTTCCCAGCTCTCGCCCCCGTCCTCGGAGCGAAAAGCGCCCACTGCTGAGATGCCAACCCACATGCGGTCGTGATCGGTGGGATCGACCAGAACCTTGTGGAGGGCGAGGCCGCCGAAACCCGGATGCCATCCCGGCCTGGTCCGGTGTTCATTGAGACCATCGACCGGCTCCCACGTGGTACCGCTGTTGGAGCTTCGGAAGAGGCCGGCTTCGTCGACTCCCGCGAACAGGACTTCGTCAGATCGGGTGAACGTCCAGATCTGGGAGAGCTTGCGCTCGCCTCCGTCCGGCCAGCTGGGGGCATCGGTCAGCTGGGACCATTTGGCGAGATCGGCGGATCCATGGATCGATGCACCGAACCAATTCGAACCGGTGGCGAGCAGATACGTGCCGTCCGCGGTGTCGGTGAACGCGGTCACCTTCCATCCCGGCATGGTCGGACCGTCCAGTTGGCCCGTGTTCGGGTCGTAGAACCAGGCACCCTTTTCGGTCCCGATGGCGACGATCATCGTTCCTCCTCTCGCCAAACCAGCGTACTCGGCGTCCGGAGCCAAGGCCCCTGTGTTCCGGCCCAGAGGTTGTCTACTCGTAGGCGATCGCCGCCAGGACGTCGAGGCGCGAGGCTCGGGCGGCGGGGAGCACGGCGGCGACAATGCCGGCCGCGCCGGCACCGATCACCGCGGCGATGAGCTGGACTTGAGGCAGTTCGAACCGAAGCCCCTGGTCGGAGAGCGCCCGCACGACCGACCACCCGAACGCGATACCGAGCGCGATCCCAAGGACGGCCCCGAACACGGCGATGATCGCCGCCTCCCATCGAATCATGGTCCGGACCTGCCGGCGGCTCATGCCGACGGCGCGCAGAAGTCCGATCTCGCGGGTTCGTTCGATCACGGAAAGTGAAAGCGTGTTGGTGATGCCGAGGAACGCCACGAGGATTGCCAGAGCGAGGAGGACGAAGATCAGCCCGAGCAGCCCATTGATCTGGCCTTCTGCCTGGTCCCGAAAGCCGTCTCGATCCAGAAGCCGGACATTCGGGTAGCCGTCGGTGACAGCCTGGACTGCCGACTTCCCCTCCTCGAGGCTCACTCCCGGGGCGAGCCGGATCAGAGCTTGCGTGTCGAGCTGGTCGACGAACCGTTGCGCGTAGGTGTCCAGCGAGATGAGCAGTGAGGCATCGAGGCCCTGTGCATCCCAGATTGCAGCAACGGGAACCTGCTGCTCGCCCCCGACCGGGAAGGTCAGATTGAGGGTGTCTCCGACCTGGATACCGGCGCTCTCGGCACGTGACGCTCGCACTGCAACCCCGCCGTCGGCGATGCCTTCGAGTGCTCCGTCGATCGTCTCGATGGAGAAGAACTGAGCAAGGGCCCCCACGTCGACACCGGCAAGGAAAGAACGGTCATCGTCGACGAGCACTTGCCCTCCTCGCAGTGACGCTGCGGACTCCACCTCCGGCAATGCCCGCACTTCCTCAGTGAGATCGGGTGTGAACCCTGCGCCAAAGCCGGCGGAGCCGACGACGAGATCGGCTTTGAAGTTCTCGTCGATGAGGTCGCTGACAGTCGCCCGGAGCGAAGAGGCGAGGATTGCTGCCGTGCTCACGAGAGCCAGGCCAACCATGAGAGCGGCCGCCGTCGCCGCGGTCCTCCGGCGACTCCGCATTGCGTTCTGGGTGGCGAGGCCACCGGCAAGCCCTCGCAAGGCAGGCAGGGGCGCGCCGACCAGTCTTGCCACCGGCCGGGCGATGAGAGGACTCACCACGGCAACTGCCACGAAGACGATTGCGGCCCCAACGCCAACCAGGGTGATGGGACTGATCGATGGGACGCTCGCGAACAGACCGAGCGCCATGGCCGCGATCCCGATGGCCAGCAGTGGGGTCCCGGCGCGCAGCCGGCCCCGGAGTGACGATGTGCTCGAGGCAGCCACATCTCGCATGGCGGCCAGTGGGGGTACCGATCCCGCTCTCCTGGCCGGGAGGAAGGAGGAAACCATGGTCACGACGATGCCCACGGCGAAAGCGATGCCGATGGTGCGTCCGGCGATCTCGAGAGGATTGCTCGGCAGGCTGCCGCCAAAGAGGCCGTAGGCGGTCCGGAGACCGAACGCGAGAGCGATCCCGAGAGCGAGACCTATCGCCGAGGCCGCGAGGCCGACGAGGAACGCTTCGGCGAGCACCATCGTCGTCACCTGCCGCCTGCTTGCCCCCAGTGCTCTGAGCAGCGCCAGCTCTCGGGTTCTCTGGGCGACCACGATGCGGAAGGTGTTCTGAATGATGAATGTCCCTACGAACAGCGAGATGCCTGCGAACACGAGCAGGAATGTCGTGAAGAAACCGAGGCCTTCCTTGAGCCGGGCGGCCTGTTCCTCCGCGACGCTTCTCGCATCGACCGCCTCGAGACCGGCAGGGAGGACTGCTTGCACCCGCGGGACGAGGTCGGCGATCTCCGTGTCGGGGGCGGCGGCTATTTCGAGGGTGTCGTAGCGATCGGCGGCATTGAAGAGCTCCTGGGCGACGGGGAGGTCGAACAGGATGATGGATGCTCCGCCGAAGCCCTCCGCTCCGGCGAACGTTGCGAGCCCGCTGACAACAAAGGTCTTGGGCGCGCCGACCGATACGACCTCGACTTCGTCACCGATCCGGATGTCGAGGCGTTTCGCGGTGGCGGCGTCGATGGCGGCCTCGTCGGAGGCGGTAGGTCTGGTGCCTTCTGCGATCTCAAAGGCACTGACGCGGTCGGGCCACGAGGCGCCGAAGGTGGGTGGGCCGAATCCGGAGGCGACTTCGCCATCGGGGCCCACGAGTTGGACGATGCCGAACAAGCTTCCCGTCACCTGCTCGACCCCCTCCACGGCAGAGACCGAGTCGAGCAGGGCAGTGGACATTCGCTCGGGGCGGGACAGCTGGAACTCGTCGGCCAGCTTCGGTTGCACCTGGATGTCGACCCCGGCCAGGGTGTCGCCGAAGAGGCTCCCGAATGCCGACCCGAGTGTGTCGGTGAACACGAACGACCCGGTGACGAACGCGACACCAAGTGTGACAGCCAGTGCGGTGAGAGCGAATCGCAACTTGTGTCCGAGCAGACCCTTGACGGTGGCGCGCCACATGTCAGGTGTTCCGGTTTGCGGAGGCGAGTTCGTGACGCACTACGACTCGAGCGACTTGATCTTGTCGAGGATCCGGTCTGCCGTCGGACCCGTCATCTCGTCGATGACCTTGCCATCTTGCAGGAACACCACCCGGTCGGAGTAGGCGGCCGCGACGGGATCATGGGTGACCATGACAATGGTCTGGCCGAGCTGTTCGACAGCACTGCGTAGGAATCCGAGGAGTTCGGCGCCGGAGGTGGAGTCGAGGTTGCCGCTCGGTTCGTCGGCGAAGATGATGTCGGGGCGGCCGAGCAGCGCTCGCGAAGCGGCGACACGCTGCTGTTCGCCTCCGGAGAGCTCGGACGGTTTGTGGCCGAGGCGGTGGCGAATACCGATCGTGTCGATGACGGTGTTCAGCCAATCCTGATCAGGTTTGCGACCGGCAATCGCCAAGGGAAGGGTGATGTTCTCCAAAGCCGTCAGCGTCGGGATCAGGTTGTAGGCCTGGAAGACGAACCCGATCTTGTCGCGCCGCAGTTCGGTGAGTGCGGCATCGTCGAGATCCCCGAGAACGGCATCGCCGATGGTGACCTGCCCTGAGGTCAGAGAATCGAGACCTGCGATGCAGTGCAGCAGGGTGGACTTGCCGGAGCCGGATGGGCCCATGATTGCACTGAAGTGACTCGACTCGAAGGAGATGGTCACCCCATCGAGGGCGCGGACGGCGGTTTCTCCTTCGCCGTAAACCTTTACGGCGTCGGTCACCGTTGCTGCTGGTTGCTGGTTCATTGACTCCCTTTCACGGTGATGGTTGCACAGGCTGGATGCAATGCAGTCGCGTGACGACCCGGACACGAGATCCGGGTCGTTCGCCCCTTGCCGTGACGGCCGAGAGGCTGTGGATAGGCTCCGCGTCCCTGGTCAGGCTCCGGCAATCCTCACGGTGCCATCAGCACTCTCGGCGCGCATTGTACTGCTTGTCGACACTATGTCGGATAGGTCGCTGGACCCGTTTTCGGACTAGTGACTCAGGGCACTAGCCCAAAGGCGCGAAGAGGTCGACCAGGTTCCCGTCCGGATCGCGAACGCTCGCATAGCGCTGTCCCCAGAACGCGTCGAACGGTTCGAGCGCCGAGTCGTGGCCGGCGGCCGTCACGCGACGGTAGGTACGGTCGACGTCGGCGGGGTCATCGCAGAGGAACGCAAAGCCGATTGGGCCCGGCCTCGCCGGTGGTGTCCAGTCAGGTGTGAAGCTTGCCACGACATCCTCGGTGTCGAACATGAGGCGGATACCGCCGGGGAGCGCTGCTTCTACGTGCCCTTCGGTGTCCGCATCCTCAGAGATGTCGAGTCCCAGTGTGCGATAGAACGCCAGCGTCGCTGCCATGTCGGTGACGACCAAGCCGATTGCGTCGAAACGTGGGGGCATCGGCTCCTCCTCTGAAGATGCGGTGCACCACCATCCTAGGTGTGGTGTGTCGCCCAATCATTTGGACGACACAACTAGGTGTGTCGCTCAGTCACTTGGACAACACAACTAGGTGTGCGCCCGATCCTCGAGTGGCGAGATCACCGGGCGCAACGAAGGAGAGCCTGGACGGCTCTGTCCACGTCGTCCTCGTCGGTAGCCCAGTCCGAGACAGAGATCCGCATGAGTCGCATCCCCTCCCAGGTCGTACCGCTGAAGAAGGCAGTACCGTCGGACTGGATGCACGAGAGCACACGATCGGTGAAGGCATCATGATCCCCGTCTGGTGAGAGCCACCGAACGAGCACCTGGTTGAAGACCACATCGTTGACCACTTCGACCCGTCCGCTGTCGGCCAGCCGGTCGGCGAACCGCCGGGCCAGCCTGCACGTGCGGTCTACCAGGTCGGCAACCCCCTTGCGGCCGAGGGACCGAAGAGTGGCATAGACGGCCAGGCCGCGCGCCCGCCGGGAGAACTCGGGGTTCCAGTCCATCTCGTCCCGCGCCGCTCCTTCGGATTGGATGAGGTAGGAGGCGTGCACGCTCATCGCCGCCCTGTGGGCGGCAGCATGCCGGGAGATGGCGATCCCGGAGTCGTAGGACACGTTGAGGAGTTTGTGGGCGTCGGTCGACCACGAGTCGAGCCGCTCGAGGCCGCTGGCGAGATGGCGGTGGTCTTTCGAGGCCCTGGCCCACAACCCGACCGCCCCGTCCACGTGTACCCAGGTGGGATTCCCCCGCTCCCGGTGTCGGTCTGCGGCGTCGGCCACCGCCTCGAATGGATCGAAGGACCCCGTGTTGACGTTCCCGGACTCAACACACACGATCGTGGGCCCCTCCAGGTCCGCGAGAGCTTGCTCCAGGGCTCGGGGGTCGATCTGGGATTGACCATCGGAGGGAACCTCCACGGCGGTCGCATCCCCCAAGCCCAGGAAGCGCAGTGCCCGATGAATCGTGGAGTGTCGCTCCGACTTCACCACCACGTGAACCTTGGGAGCGCCCTGAAGCCCGTCGGCTTCGACGTCCCATCCTGCCTCCCTGAGGACGTGGTCGCGAGCGGCGGCCAGGCACGTGAACGTGGCCATCTGGCCGCCCGTCACGAATCCCACCGCGGCATCCGGGGGGAGGTTGAGGAGCTCGAGGACCCAGGCGGCCGCCACCTCCTCTGCCACCGCAACTCCCTGGGCCACGGCGTACAGCCCGGCGTTCTGGTCCCAGGTGGAGGCCAGGAGCTCGGCTCCGTAGGAAGCCGGGTGCAGCCCCCCGACGACGAACCCGAAGTACCGACCTGAGGCATGCGCTGTGACGAAAGGTTCCAGGTCTCGTGCGATGGCGGCCACGACCTCTTCGGGTCTCGTTCCGTCCTCGGGCAGAGGACCGCCCAGCAGCGCCCGGATGCTCTCGGGATCCGACGGTCGGTACACCGGCCGGTCAGGCAGGGACTGCAGGTAGCGGCCGGCGGGAGTCATGGCCGCTTCGATGACGTCTCTCCAGTTCGACTGTCGCACGGGTCTTCCTTTCCGAGCCGCCCCTCAGAGCGCACCGATCACGGCGTTGATGATCTTGTCTTTCGAGAGCCGATGCGCTTCGTACAGGTCGTCAATGCTGCCGGTCTCACCAAAGGAGACCGGTCCGAGTGGGTACGTCTGCTGACCGAACACCGAGCCCATCCAGGCCATCGCATGCGGAGAGGCGTCGTGGACGGTGACGATCGGTGCCTCGCGAAGGTGCCTCGGAATGAGCGAGGCGAGGTGCCCAGGCGCACCGGGGTACTCGCCGGCATCCGTGGCTGTGTTCGCCTCGTGCCAGCCTCTGAAGAGGCGGTCGTTGCTCGTAACGGCGACGAGATGGGTGTGAATCCCCTCAGTCTCCTCCAACTCGCGCGCTGCAGCCGCCACCTCCACCACGGGGGGACCCGACACGGCGATGACGACCGGTGGACCGTCTTCCCTGGATTCGTGGAGGACATAGCCGCCGGCCAGCACCTGCTCACGGAGGACCGCTTCACCGAGTCTCCCGAACGCCTCAGCGATGAGGTCCTGTCGAATCGGACGGGTTGAGAGCCGCAGGTAGAACGAGCCGGCCTCCTCCGCCGTGGCTACACAGCGAACCGCCTCCTGCAGGATCCATGTGGTGTCGGCGGTGAACATCGGTTCGTACGAGGTCAGGGAGGGCAGTTCGAGCCCTACCGAAGGCGTCGCCAGAGACTGATGGGAGCCGCCCTCGTAGGAGAGGGTGATGCCGCTCGGGGTGCCAACCACGATGAAGTCTGCCCCCGTGTAGAGGCTGTAGATGAGGGCGTCGAGGCCACGCAACACGAACGGGTCGTACAGAGCGCCGATCGGAACGAGCCTCGTTCCGAAGTGCTGATCTGCCATGCCCAGCTGGCCGAGGAGCAGGAACATGTTGCTCTCGGCGATGCCGAGTTCGATGTGCCGGCCGGTCGGGCCGCGACTCCACTTGAGCACGGCGGTCGCATCGGGCGAGTCGGCGACGGGCGGGCTCGTCGGTGTGAAGACGCCGGCCTTGTTGATCCAGCCGCCCAGGTTCGTACTGATGGCGACGTCCGGGCTGGTCGTGACGATCCGCTGCCCTATCGCAGGGTCGTTCCCGAGGTGGGTGAGCGCCCGGCCGAACGCTTGCTGTGTTGC
>CBEVHI010000089.1:0-7970 GCA_965549635.1 uncultured bacterium
GGGAGGAACTGAAAGCTGCCTCCATCCGGGAAGCCGTACAGCAGGAAGCCGAGCCAGCCGGCATCGAACTCGATCTGGAAGAGGTCGAGCACAGTGAAGGCATCACTGACAGGCACCGCTGCCAGCCACGCCTGCGCCCGCCGAATGGTCTCTGGATGGGGGCGGTTGGTGGCTCGAGCAAAGAGTCTTTCCGGATCGAGAGAAGTCACTCTGGTGTCTCCCGCCTGCCAGTACTCTGCCCGTCCCACCTCTCCTCCGCTTCCCATCAGGTACGGCTTTGTAGCGTCGAGTTCGGCCATTGCCGGCAGCAGGGTCACCCCGCGAGTCTCGTCCACCATGCATCCGGTCCGGTACGCCCAGAGGTCGACCTCTCGGGGCGATGGCAGCCGGCTGTGGATGAGTCGGTGGTTCAGCCCTGCAAGGCGGGCAAGCCGCTTGGCAACTTTCTGATCGGGGATACCAAGCGCATCGTCGATGGTCAACGTGACGAACGCTATGTCGTCCACAAACGGACGGGACGCGGCGAGCATCATCCTCGAGTCGCGTCCGGCAGTCAGCGACATCTGTATGGGGCCCTCTCGAACGATCGCACCGACGTTGAGGCGAATGCGCTCAATGACTCGGGATACCAGCTCATCGGTTGCTGTTCCGGGCCGCAGCTCGGCCGTCGGCCAGTGTCGATGCACCGTCCAGCCTTCCAAATCCAGGTAGTGGTTCGGCATTAGGTACTCGACGGACTCGCGTGGGGTGACACCAAATGGATAGATCGCGTTGGCTCCAGGAATCCCGAGAGCCTCGGTGAGGTCACTTCGATCGGCTGCACCCGGCGCAGGAATGAGGAACATCGACGAAGCAGCGGCTCCAGATGTCGCACTGAACATGACCCCGAGCGACCCCATCGGATCGAGATACACACGCGCGGCAGTGTCGATGAGGAAGATCCCAACGAATCGCCCGCTGTACGAGTACAGCATGTCCTCCAAAGCGTCCGGACCAGACCCTCCCACTGTGTTCCAGTCCACGCTCCCTCGGGCCAGATTGCCTTGTGACGACACGGGGAATCCGAGGATCCAACCGACCGGTGCGCCCTCACACGTGATGGGCAGCGCCGGCAGGCGAGGATCGTGGACCAGTTGCCAGCCTCTCAGAGAGTCTTCGAGCCATCCTTTTGGAACACCGGCGGGCGAAGAGGAGAGCCTGAACTGTCCAGTCAGCGTCGAGGATTCAAAGCGGCGTTCGTACTGCGAAGGCAGGAGGTGCATCTCCCCCGGCCGGTGCTGAGCGTCATTCACGAGACGAACGAGGCCATAGGGGTCTCTCGATGCTTGCGCACGGGGTGCACTTACGCACCATCTCGGGCTCTGACCTTCCGCAGCTGTCTTCCCACATAGCGTCGTGTACGGCTCAACGCTCCATACGCCCCGTACGCTGCCTCGTTGAAGGGAAAAGCTGCGAGTTCGGGCCACTCAGACGCGATCAGGTCCCTGGCGAGAAGCTGACTCCATCGGTAGTCGGCAGGCAAGCGCAACATCGCCTCGAAGACTCCCCGATCGTTGTAGGGGAAGAAGTGGAATCGGGCCGTGCCCGGAAACCCGTACATGAGAAAGCCATGCCAGCTTCCAAGTCCCCGCTCGATCTGGTGAAGGTCAAGAGTGGTCAGCGCATTCCGGACCGGAAGCTCTTCGAACCATTTCGTAGCCCGACGGAGTATCTCCGGATGGTGGGGAGTCCCCTTGCGGTCTAGCAGTTCTCCCGGACCGATGTGAGTATCCGCGCGATCGTGCTCCAGCCAGTAGGACTCCCGCCCGAGCTCTCCGGCGATGCCCATCAGGTACGGCTGTGTGGCATCGAGCATGCCCATCGCTCCCAGGGCAGTAATCCCCCTCGGTTCATCGACCATGCACCCGGTCCGATACACCCAGAGAGCTGCCTCCCGAGTCGACGGCGCGCCCGCTCGGAGCAGTCGATGGCGTAGACCCATCCGGTGCGCCATTCGCTCGGCTACGTTCCGATCGACGAAGCCCATCCGATCGTTGAGGGCGATCGTCACGAAAGTGATGTCGCCGACCATTTCGCGTGAGCATGCCAGCATCATCCTCGAGTCTCTGCCGGCAGTCAGCGACATCTGGACGGGTCCGTTGCGCACGATTGCGCGCACGTTCTTGCGCACCCCCGCGGCGATCTCCGCTACGACCGAAGCCGGGTCCTGGGCGTAGTCAAAGTCTCCGGCCGGCCAGTGTCGATGCGCCGTCCAATCCGAGAGGTCGAGGTAGTGATTCGGCAGCAAGTAGTCGACCGATTCTCGAGGCGTCAGCCCAAACGAGTAGATCGCCTCCGATCCCGGGATTCCGAGCACGTTGACCAGTTCTGTTCGATCCCCCGTATCAGCGCTCTCGGGAATCAAGAACATCGAAGATGTCACAATGCCCTGGGATGGACAGTACAGCACACCGAGAGAACCGATCGGGTCCACATAGACCCGAGCCAAGTTCCCTCCACACAACAGAGCAACGTACCGGCCGCTGTAGGTGTAAAGGAGGTGCTCGACCTCCTCGTTGCTGGCTGCACCCGGCCCCGTATCCCACTCCAGGTCGTTCATGACGAGTTCGCCCTCCGGCGATACGGGGTACCCGACCATCCATCCGACCGCCACCCCATCGCAGCGGATGCGCAACGCAGGCAGCAACGGGTCATGTGTCAAAGTCCAGCCTTCGAGTTGATCCTCCGACCAACCTTCCGGTCCGTCCAAAGGGGACGTCGACATCCGGAAGTGCCCGAGTAGCTGGGACTGGTCTGCCACTCCCCTGTACAACGACGGAAGATACGGCATCTGTGCAATGCGCGAAGATCGGGTCCAACCCATACGCTGGAAGCTAGCCGACAGCCCCTGCTTGGTTCTCACTTTCGACATCGGGTGCTCATAGTCGGCAACCAGTTGTGCTACGTACCACTAGTATTGCCACGCAGAGTGGGTGTATCAGCCAACCCAGCCTGTCGGCGGAGACACCCGGGAGGGCATATGGGGGTTGTCATGTCAAGCTCGACATCAGCATGATCCGGCGGTTCAAGTCCGCCTGGCGCTGGATGATGCACCCTGAAGGGAGTCTCACCAAACGGGCGCTCAACGCTGGTGCTTGGGCATTCGCTCTGACATTGACGGTCAGGGGTCTTGGCATTATCCGCAACATTGTGCTTGCGCGGCTCCTGTCCCCCGACGACTTCGGCTTGATGGGGATCGCCCTCCTCACCCTCGAGTTCTTGAGCACGTTCACGACGACGGGCTTCGATCAGGCCCTCATCCAGCGATCCGGCGACATCAGGGAACACCTCAATGCAGCCTGGACGGTCTCGATCTTGCGCGGCTTGCTCATTGGGAGCATCGTCGTGGCCTCGGCTCCCGTCGTCGCAAGCTTCTTCCACACGGCTGCCGCGACGCCCATCTTGCGTGTGATGGGTGCGAGTCTCATGATCTCAGGCTTCAAGAATGTCGGCGTCATCTACTTCGACAAGGAACTCCAGTTCCGCCAGCGGTTCATCTTCAGATCGGTGCCCCAGCTTTTCGATCTCATGGTCGCCGTCACGGCAGCCGTGTTGCTGAAGAATGTCTGGGCGCTGGTGCTTGGCGTACTCGCTCGGAGTGTTGTCATGATCATCGCCTCCTACCGCACTCACCCCTATCGACCCCGTCTCGTATGGGACAGAAAGAAGATGGGCGATCTGATCAGCTTCGGGGTCTGGATCTTCGGCTCTGCAGTCCTGACGTACTTCAGTGGCAACCTCGACGACATCATCGTGGGTAGGGTCCTGGGGGCAACAATGCTGGGGTTCTACACCATGGCCTACACGCTCTCCTCGATTACCAGCCACCAGATCACCGGAGTGGTCCAAGAGGTTGCGTTCCCGGCCTTCTCAAAGGTCCAGCACGACCTTTCCCGCCTACGCGGCGCATACCTCCGGACACTACGAGGGGTGTCCGTGCTCGTGTTTCCCGTCGCCGCAGGACTCTGGTTCGTTGGTCCTCAACTTGTCGAGACCTTCATGGGAGAGAAATGGCTACCGCTGATCCCAGCGTTCAACGTGCTCCTCCTCTGGGGCCTCCTGCGATCGGTCGGAACCGTGACCAGTCCGCTGCTGTTCGCCGCGGGCAGGCCGGACATCAACATGAAGCTCCATCTCGTCACGGTCGTGCTGTTGGCAGTGGTCATATACCCGTTCACGAGATCCTGGGGCATCGTCGGCGCAGCCTGGGCGACAGTGGCCGCAGGGCTCCTCCCTGTCGCCTACCTGCTCCTACTCACGGGGCGTTTCCTGGGCACACAGCGTTGGGCAACCCTCAAGAGTCTGACCATCCCAATCTCCGTATCCGGACTCATGCTTGTGATTCTCTTCCTTGTGAGGAGCGCGGGTGCCACCACTGGCCCGTTGCTTCTCGTGTGGGCACCATCGCTTGGCATCGTCGTGTACGGCGGTCTCATGCTCGTGACATCACGACTCCTTGGCTACGACCTCAGGGGTACACGACGATGACCACGGCGCACAACGGCAGGCTCGGCGGGGAACGATCCGGGGGATCGATATGAGCGGTCCGAAGCTCAACGTCGGTCTTCCAGTCCGCGACGGCGAAGCCTTCGTCGCCGAGGCGATCGGCTCGATACTCGCCCAGACGTTCTCAGACTTCCAGCTCATCATCTCCGACAATGCCTCGACAGATGGAACCGAAGAGATCTGCCGGCACTACGCCCGGGTCGACAGCCGGGTCTCCTACCACCGTCAGTCAACGAATGTCGGAGCAGCGGCCAACTACAACTTCACGTTCCAAAAGGCGACCGGTGAGTACTTTCGATGGTCGGCGCACGACGATCTCGTCGAGCCGACCATGTTCGAGCGCTGTGTGTTGGCGCTCGAGAACGACCCCAATGCAGTGCTTGCCTATCCCAGAACGCGGCTCTCTTTCGGAGATGCCGAGTCCGAGGAGAGGTATGAGGATCACCTCGACCTCCTGGCCGACCGCCCCCACCTACGTCTGCGGCGACTGGTCTCCAACCTCGACTTGTGCAATGCCATCTTTGGGGTGATTCGCTCCAACACGCTTCGCCAGACTCGGCTCATCGGCCCGTTCGCCAGCTCCGACGAGGTCCTGCTGGCCGAATTGGCACTTCTCGGGCGTTTTGTCGAGGTACCGGAGTACCTCTTCATCCGCCGCCTTCACTCGGCCCGATCCACCGTCGCCCACGCACAGATCTCCGACCGGACGGCCTGGTTCGATCCGAGTGCGCGACACAGACGCCACCTACACCGAACGAAGGTCCTCCTGGAAGATGTGAAGTCCGTTTGGTCGATCGATCTCTCGACCCGCCAGCGCTTGAGCTCCACGGTCTGTCTATTCCGCGGCTACCTACCACGATGGTGGCAGATCATGGCCCGGGAACTTCAGCATGCGGTGCTCCCGTGACGGACACGTTTGCCCCGCGTCACGTTGCGACAACCTTCGCCGCTTCGTCATGAGGATCTGCCTCTTCGACGACGTTGCGGGAGGCCATCACACGTCGTATGTCTCCGGGCTCGTCAGAGCAGCACTCGACAAGGTCGACTACACCCTCGTCGCTTCGCCCGAACCCATCCACGGACTCGAGGACGGGACCGGAAGGTGGCTTCCCGTGACCAGCACGAGACAGCGCCAAGTGCTCACCGGTCGCCGAGTAGTCAGACAGGTGATCGGAGCAGCTCGAGCCGAGGATATCGACCTGTTCATCGACCTGTACCTCGAGAAGTCGATATGGACGTGGCCGATGGGAGGGGCTTGGCCGAGAAAAGCCGTTCATGTGCTGCACCATGTGCGTCACTACCTGTACGAACGGAAGGGCGTAGATCGTGCCAAGACTCTGGCGGCGCGACGACGGCTGTCCTCGTTTGTACGGCGGGGCGACGTGGTAGCGGTGCACACCAAGCGTGCCTTCGACGTCCTCCAATCCTTCCTACCGCCAGACGGGATCATCCGTGTTGGCTTCCCCGTGCGGACCGCCACAGTGTCTCGACACCAAAACAAGGCGATCCAGGAACCGCCGCGACGCCGGCTTCTCTTCGTCGGGCAGGTTCGCGTCGACAAGGGGGCAGATGTTCTCCTGTCCGCACTCCGATGGCTCCCCGACGACGTCATCGTGTCGTTCGTGGGTCCTCAGGATCCAGCAAAGCGCGCAATGCTGGAGTCGGATAGCGTGAGTTCCAGAGTCACGTGGATCGATCGATTCGTCACGGACACGGAGCTGGCAGAACAGCTCGTAGCAGCGGATCTTGTCGTTCTTCCCTACCGCTCCAGCTTCAGTTTCTACGGTGGTGCCTCGGGTGTGCTGCTGAGTGCGCTCGCCCTAGGTCGACCGGTGGTGATGACATCACCTCTGGAGTCCCAGCTTCCTTCGCTCTATGAGGGAGCGGTGCTCGTGAAGCCGGATGATGCAGTTTCGCTCGCCGAGGGCATCATGTCGGCTCTCTCCGACCTGCCAAAGCTGCTGGGTGCTGCCAACGTTCAAGGCCCCGAATTCACTCGTGAGCAGCACTCGTTTGAGGGATACCTTCGAGCCCTTCTTGCAGGTGACAAGGCTGCTGGCCCAAGATGACAACTACCTTCTGTGGAGACATCGCATTGAGAGAGAGCTCGACGTGGACCGGATAGACCCCCGTTCGGAAGAACCCAACTCCGCTGCATCCCTCGCTCGGTCGACCGATGCCACTGCTCCAACCATCGTGGTTGTTGCCTTCGATCGACCACACGCGTTGGCTCGCCTCCTTGGTGGCCTTCGAACGATCCGCGTTCCAGGGGGTGCTGACGTCCGTTTGGTGATCAGTATCGATGATTCGGTCTCCACCACAATGGAGGTCGCCCATCACTTCGACTGGCCGTTCGGTACCAAGCGAGTGATCGGTCGCCCGACGCGTCTCGGACTTCGCGCCCATGTGCTGGCGTGCGGGGACCTCACCGCAGACTACGGCAGCGTCGTGATGCTCGAAGACGACCTCTATGTCTCGCCCGATGCGTACCGTTATGCTCGCGCCGCGACGACCTTCTACGGGTCGAATGAGGACGTTGCCGGAGTTTCGCTCTACACCTACCGGCTGGACGAATTCCAACGGCTGGCCTTTCATCCACTGGACGACGGATTCGATACGTTCTTCATGCAGCTGCCTTCGTCATGGGGTCAGCTCTGGACACCCGCACAGTGGTCTCGCTTCCGGATCTGGCAACGCTCTTCGCGCTCTGTTGATTCACGTCGACTGCCACAGCAGGCAGCGACATGGGTCCCCGACAAGTCATGGAAGCGGTCCTTTCTGGAGTATCTGATCGACACCGATCGCTACTTCGTGTTCCCTCGCGTATCGCTCACATCGAATTGTGGGGACATCGGTGAGAACTTCCCGTATGCAACGATCGACTACGCCTCACCACTCAGCCTCGGCCCGCGCGATTGGCGCTTCGCATCATGGAACCACCAGGCCATCCGATACGACGCATGGCTTGAGCCGACCCCGGCAACAATTGCCGCGCGCTGGCCCGAGTTCGCGGACAATGGCGTCACGATGGACTTCCGAGGATCCAAGACCTCAAACCAAGTCCAGACTCCTCGGCTCCTGTCGAGCCGTCCCTGCACTGACCCGGACACCAGCTTCCCCATGCTCCTCCAGCCCGAGGCGCTCAACCTCGATCTGCCCGAGCAGGGCTCGTTCTTCCATCTCGGGCGTACGACTTCCTTCGGTCCACTTCAAGGCTGGAAACGGCGCCGATTGATCGAAGCCCTCAACGGTGAGATCACGCATGGTGTTGCCAGCGGGATCCTTGCCGACCGAGTAGTACGCCGACTCCGGAGACGCTGAACCAACTGGCGGGTGAGCTAGCAGTCGCAGCGGACCGACTGCCCACCGAGCTAGTTCCAGGTGCTGTTGGGGTCTTGGCCGGTGGCTTGCCATTGAGCGGTGGT
>CBEVHI010000090.1:0-7938 GCA_965549635.1 uncultured bacterium
TCCCCCTCCGGGCTGCGCCCGGCCCCCCTCGCCCCTCCGGGGCACTCCCCCCAACGTCGGCCTTCGGCCTCCTGGGGGGAGAGATGACAGCTTCGCTCGCCGGGGGGAGAGATGGTCGCTGGAGGAAGCACGAATCCTCAGCCTTCCTCGGCTTCCTCCTCGGCCCGCAGCCGCTCTGCCACCTCCAGGGCCCGGGAGCGATCGTCGCCATCGGACAGCTGCGCTCGGTCGGTGAGCAACGTCACATGGTTGTCGACGATCTGCAGGAAGCCGCCGTGCATGCCGACCGTCACCTTCTCGTCGCCCGACTCGACCACGACGACCCCTGTGGCCAGCGCGGCCATCAGCGGTTCATGGTCGGTGAGCACCCCGATCTCGCCCTCGACGGTCTTGGCGACCAGGAAGTCGGCATCGCCGGACCAGACGACCGCCTCGGGAGCAACGATGTCGACCCGGAAACTCATCAGACGGTCGCCTCGAGTTCCTTGCCCTTGGCGTACACGTCTTCGACCCCACCGACCATGTAGAACGCCTGCTCGGGCAGGTGGTCCAACTCGCCATCGATGAGCATCTTGAAGTCGCGCACGCTCTCCTCGAGCGACACGAACACGCCGGGGATGCCGGTGAACTGCTCTGCGACGAAGAACGGCTGGGACAGGAACTTCTGAATCCTGCGAGCCCTGCCGACAATCAGCTTGTCCTCCTCCGACAGCTCATCGATGCCGAGAATGGCGATGATGTCCTGCAGGTCCTTGTAGCGCTGCAGAATCTGCTGGACGGTACGGGCGACGTCGTAGTGCTCCTGACCGACATACAGCGGGTCGAGGATGCGACTCGTCGAGTCGAGCGGGTCGATGGCCGGGTAGATGCCCAGCTCGACCAGACCCCTCGACAACACCGTCGTCGCATCGAGGTGGGCGAACGTGGTGTGCGGCGCAGGGTCGGTGATGTCGTCGGCAGGAACGTAGATCGCCTGCAGGGACGTGATCGAACGGCCTTTCAGCGACGTGATGCGCTCCTGGAGGAACCCCATCTCGTCTGCCAGGGTCGGCTGATAGCCGACCGCAGACGGCATCCGGCCGAGCAGCGTCGACACCTCGGAGCCCGCCTGGGTGAACCGGAAGATGTTGTCGATGAACAGCAGCACGTCCTGGCGCATGACATCACGGAAGTACTCGGCCATCGTCAACGCCGACAGCCCGACACGGAGACGAACTCCGGGTGGCTCGTCCATCTGACCGAACACGAGGGCCGTCTTTTCGAGCACGCCGGACTCGCTCATCTCGAGGAACAGGTCGTTGCCCTCGCGGGTGCGCTCCCCCACGCCGGCGAAGGTGGACACGCCACCATGCTGAGTGGCGACCCGGTTGATCATCTCCTGGATGATCACGGTCTTGCCGGTCCCGGCACCGCCGAACATGCCAATCTTGCCGCCCTGCACGTACGGTTCGAGGAGGTCGATGACCTTGATGCCGGTCTCGAAAATCTCCTTCTGCGGCTCCACATCCTCGAACTTGGGCGGTGTGCGGTGGATCGGCCAGCGCTCGTCGAAGTCGATCGAGCCGGCGGGGACGTCGAGCGGCTCGCCCCACATGTTGAAGATGTGGCCGAGTGTCTTCTCGCCGACCGGTACCGTGATCGGCCCGCCCGTGTTGATCACCTCGGCACCGCGAACGAGACCGTCGGTTGCTTTCATGGCGATGGCTCGCACCTGCTCGTTGCCGAGATGCTGGGCAACTTCGGCGATGATCGTCTGCGACTTCCCATCCACCTCAAAGGTGATTTCGAGGGCAAACAGGATCTCCGGGAGCTCCCCCTTGGGGAACTCAACGTCGACGACGGGGCCCGTCACTTTGACGATCCGCCCAACACTCTTCGGCTTTGCCACGATCCTTCGCTCCTTATCCATTGCGCAGCGCTTCAGCGCCGCCGACGATCTCTGAAATCTCCGTGGTGATCTCCGCCTGACGGGCCTGGTTGGCCATCCGGCTGAGCACCTTGATCAAGTCCTCCGCGTTCTCCGTCGCCGCCTTCATCGCCCGCTGCCTCGAGGCATGCTCCGACGCCGAAGAGTCCAGCAGCACCCCGAACGCCGATGCCTCCACATAGCGGGGCAGAATCCGGTTGAGGATCTCCGGAGGGGACGGCTCATACGAGTAGGTGACGGTCGACGCAGGCTCCTCTTCCGCCTCGGGGGGAACGATCGGCAGCAGTCCGAAACCGACCGCTTCCTGCACCAACCCGGAAACGTACTGGGTATAGAAGACCTCGACGGCATCGACAGCACCGCTGGCGTACTCCTCCATGATGACGTTCGCCAGTGTGCGGGCGTCCGCGTAGCCGGGGGCATCGGTGACTCCGAGAAAGGCCCGCTCGACGTGGTAGCCGCGGAACTGGAAGTACGTCTGGGCCTTCTTGCCGACCACGTACACCCGGATCTGCACTCCCTGACCGCGTAGCTCGACGATGCGCCGTTCCGCCAGACGGATCACCGTGGAGTTGTAGGCGCCGGCAAGACCCCGATCGGAGGAAACCACCACGATCCCCGCTGTCTTCAGCTCGCGCTGTTCGAGGAGCATGTGCGACGCTCCGCCGGCGGCCCGGCCGACATTCCTGATCACGTCGGTGAGCTGTTGCACGTACGGCTTGGATGCCTGCACACGCTGCTGGGCCTTGACGATGCGGGAAGCGGCGATGAGTTCCATGGCGCGCGTGATCTTCTTCGTCGACTGGACGGACTTGATCCGTCGCCGTGTCAGTCGAAGTTCAGCGCTGGCCACAGTGCTACTCCCCGCCCTTGGTGAACAGCTCTTTGAACTCAGCGATGGCCGTGGCGGTCTCTTCTGCGTCGGGCAACTCCCCGGACGACAAGATGTGGTCGAGAAGCGTGGAGTAGCGGCTGCGGAAGAATGCCCGCAGTTCCAGCTCGAACCGGCCGATGTCGGCCACCGGCACGTCATCCATGAACCCACGGGTCACAGCGAAGATGGCCAGCACCTGCTCCGCGACCGACACCGGGGTGAACTGGGGCTGTTTGAGGACTTCGACGACTCTGCGGCCACGGTCCAGCTGGGCTGCCGACGCGGCATCCAACTCGGAGCCGAACTCGGCGAACGCCTCCAACTCACGGAACTGCGCCAGGTTGATCCGCAGCGGGCCGGCAACCTTCTTCATCGCCTTGATCTGAGCGTTTCCACCCACCCGCGACACCGAGATGCCGGCGTTGATGGCCGGGCGCACACCCGAGTAGAACAGGTCGGTTTCGAGGAAGATCTGCCCGTCGGTGATCGAGATCACGTTCGTCGGAATGTAGGCGGACACGTCGCCGGCCTTGGTCTCGACGATCGGCAAGCCCGTCAGCGATCCGCCGCCGAGTTCGTCGGACAGCTTCGCGCAGCGCTCCAACAGCCGGCTGTGCAGATAGAAGACGTCGCCGGGATACGCCTCACGGCCCGGAGGGCGACGCAGCAGCAGTGAGATCTCCCGGTACGCGACCGCCTGCTTGGACAGGTCGTCGAAGATGATGAGGGCGTGCTGACCGTTGTACATCCAGTGCTGGGCGATCGCCGACCCGGCGTACGGCGCATACATCTGCAGCGCTGCAGGCGCCGATGCGGGGGCGTTGACCACCACGCTGTACTCCATCGCTCCATGCTTGGCGAGCGAGTCGACGACCTCGGCGACCGTCGATGCCTTCTGGCCGATGGCGACATAGACGCACTTCACGTCTTTGCCCTTCTGGTTGATGATCGTGTCGACCGCGATCGCCGTCTTGCCGGTCTGGCGGTCGCCGATGATCAACTCTCGCTGACCCCGGCCGATCGGAATCATCGCGTCGATGGCTTTGATGCCGGTCTGGAGTGGTTCCTTGACAGGCTGACGCTGGACGACAGAGGGGGCCTGCACTTCGAGAAGGCGACTCTCGGTCGTCTCGATCGGTCCCTTGCCGTCGACCGGGTTACCGAGCGAGTCGATGACCCTTCCCAACATGGCGTCGCCAACCGGGATCGAGAGCACCCTGCCGGTGGAACGGACAGGTGACCCCTCTTCGATGTGCGAGTACTCGCCCATGAGCACGACACCGATCGAGTCCTCGTCCAGGTTCAGCGCCACGCCAAGCAGACCCCCGGGGAACTCCAACAGCTCGGAGGCCATGGCACCGGGAAGGCCCGTGACGGTGGCGACGCCGTCGGCGACCATGGTCACGTAGCCGACGGTCTCGGCTTCCAACTCCGGAGCCCAGCCCTCGAGGTGTTTCCGGAGGGAGGCGGCGATCTCTTGCGGATTCAGCGTCAGTTCAGCCATCGTTGCTCCTTCGCATCAGCGGCTTTGTAGGGTCTGGCGAAGACTCTCGAGGCGGTGGCGAATCGATCCGTCGATCACCGTGTCGCCGATCGTGGCGACGACGCCACCCAGGACCGATGGGTCGACGACGAGTTTCACTTCGATGTTCTTACCGGTCGCCTTGCCGAGTGCCTCCTCGAGCTTGGCGATCGTCTCAGCGTCCAGCGGGAGGGCGGCGCGCACCTCGGCGACGGCCTTGTTGCGTTCCGACGCAGCTTTGCCGACGAACGCGTCGGCAACGGAGGGAAGGTCCCGGGCGTGCCCGAGCCCAGTCACAAACCGTACGAACTCGCTGGTCAGCCGTGACGCCTTCCCTTCGAGCAGGTCGGCAAGGACCCCTTGCTTGCGGTCGGCAGGCAGGCGGGGATCGTTCAGGGCGTCGGTGAGCTCAGCAGAACCCTCGATGGCCCGTGCGATCGTGAACAGCTCATCCTCGACCGTACCCAGCAGTCCTTCCGCCTTGGCGATCGCGAAGATCGCGGCCGCATATCCCTCGATACGTGCATCCATCGGCTAGCTCATCCGTTCGAGCTCGTCGAGGTAGCGGCCAATGAGACCTTGCTGTGCCTCGCGGTCGAGGCTTCCCTGCACAACCCGCTCTGCCAGGTCGAGGGAGAGGTCGGCGACTTCCTGGCGGACCTCGGCGAGGGCGCGTTCGCGTTCCGCGGAGACTTCCCCTCTCGCCTTGGCAACGATCTCTTCTGCCTCGGATTGGGCTTTGGCGACCATCTCGGTGCGCATCTCCTCTGCGGTCCGTCGGGACTCCTCGATGATCCGGTTGGCCTCGTCTTTGGCGTTGGCGAGTTGCTGGCGGTAGTCGTCCAGGAGCCCCTGCGCCTCCACTTTGGCCGCCTCGGCCTCCTGCATCCCGCCGACGACCGCCTGCTGGCGCGCCTCGAGGGTGCGATTGAGGGCCGGTCCGGCGAGCTTCCAGAGCAAGAACGCGAGGACGGCGAAACTGACGATCCCCCAGATCAGCTCGTGTTTCTCCGGCAGGATCAGGAACAGGCCAGACCGCTCCTCGGCGGCGAGAACCAGTAGTGGCGCCACCATCTAGACCTGCCCGAACAGGATGAAGAACAGGAGGAGGCCGAAGAGGGCCAGTGCCTCGGTGAAGGCGATGCCCAGGAACATGGTCGTGCGGACCTGTCCCGCCATTTCCGGCTGGCGGACCATGGCCTGGACGGCGTTGCCGACCACAATGCCGATACCGATGCCGGGGCCGATGGCGGCCAGACCGTAGGCCAGACCTGCTCCCAGTAGTGCTGCAGCTTGCTGTTCCAAGGTAGTTCTCCTCTCAGTGCTCCACGTGAATGGAGCTCTCGATGTAGACGGCAGTGAGCAACGTGAAAATGAATGCCTGCAAGACCCCCACAAAGACCTCGAACCCGGTGATCACCACCGCGAACGCAAACGGGATCGGGAACGCGATCAGTTTGGGACCCAGGACGAAATAGGCCGCCGAGGTGACGAAGAAGACCGTCAGCATGATGTGACCGGCGATCATGTTGGCAAAGAGTCGGACGGCCAGGCTGATCGGCCGGATCAGGAACGTCGAGATCAACTCGATCGGGATGATCAGCAACAGGAGTGGCTTGGGAACACCCGGCGGGATGAGCGTGCGAACGAAGTACATGACGCCATGCTTCTTTATGCCAACGAACACGAACACGAACCACACGAACAAGGCGAGGAACGCCGGGACGGCCATTCTCGACGTGACCGGGAAGTTGACCAGGGGCGTCACCTCGAGCAGGTTCAGGAACAGCAGCCAGAAGAACATCGGAATGAGCAGCCACTCGTATTTGACGGACTCTGGTCCGATGATGTCCCTGCCGACGTCCTTGCGAATGAAGTCGACCAGCGACTCGACGACGACCTGGAACTTGGTGGGCACCACCCTGACTTTGCGGAACGGCAGGTAGAGGAACAGGAAGGTTGCCAGCGTCGCGAGGAACATCAACAGGACCACCCGGTTGATGCCCAACGGCAGGACGGCCGGCCAGTCGAACAACTCGTTGATGTCCGTCGGGACCTCGACGATTTGGGCCAATACAGCCGGAATCACCTGACTGCCTCCTTCCGGGCCTGCAATACCAGTAGCCCTATGTACGTCACACCAAGGCCCAGGAAGAGTCCGGTGCGATCCAATCCGACGAATCTGAGCGCCACCCACACGAGGGCGGTCAACAGGACGAGACGAACGACGAATCCGCCGAGCGCAGCCGCGCCAAGGACGTTGGGAGACCGCCGCCCGGCCCAGGAAAGCGCCCAGCCTGACAGGAAGAAGATGCCGGCGACGATGGCCGCTCCGGCGAGTGCGGCGAGACCGGCCGGGACACCTCCGATCGCCAACGCGGCGAACGCGACGAGCGGACCGAGCCACAACGTCCTACGCGCCATCTCCGAGCCCATCCGGGCTTCAACGTCCACGGCGTTCCATCTCTCTCGCGTACGACAACATCCAGTAGAAACCCAACGCGAAACCGGCAACGGTGCCGAGAGCTACCAGCCAAGGCCAGGTGCCCAACCATCGGTCGAGCAGCCAGCCAAGGGCACCTCCCGAAACCACCGACGCGAAGAATCGGCTCGAGATGTCGGCTGCCTCGGCGATCCCTTTGCCCGCGCTGTAGTTCGGCGGCATCGTTATCGATCCCTGGTCGGTTTGCAAATCAGTAGGCCGAGCGTCGCCCGGCAGTGCCCTGCACGGGGCACATCGCACGGCGAAAGGGTGCCAAGTGGCACTTGCGCTGCACAGCAACGACTCTAGTGGTGTGTCGTTTCTGAACCCACTCGACACCCATCAGTCCCAGAGTGTCGGAAAGAGCGTGACCGGCTGTGAGACGAGGACGCTCCTCCCGGCCGGTCCTACGAGGCGCTCAACGAGGCCGGCCCAGTCGAACGCCTCGCTGATCTCCGACGCGTTGATGGTGGCCAGACGATCGTCGGGAATGTACGAAGGAAGAATGGTGTCGAGAATGGCCTCGATCTCGTCGCGGAAGTCGTCGCTGGTGCTGCGAACCCCGTCGACACGAATCGGGATGTCAGGGAGCAGCCTCACGAACAGGTCATAAGTGGCGCACCAGGCTCTCACGAGCGGTTCCACCTGGTAGGGGTCTTCTCCGGCTGTCGCTCTCAGGAAGTAGGCGAAGTTGTCGACGACCGCGCGGTCGGTCACCAGCACCTCCGCTCGATAGCCGAGCTCGAGCTCTTGCTGGATCTGCGCGGTGATCACCCACAGCTGTGCTTCCGGTGTGGCGCGCTCGTTGATCCCGAGAGGATTGAACCGTGCGACCTCCCGGCCAACCTCGACACTCCTGCCGCTGCGACCGACGGCCCCGGCGAAGGAGTGGACGGCGTTGGTCTTGCGAACCGAGTGGGATCCGATGAAAGCGATCTTCTTGTGCACGGCTGGTTCGTTCACTGGCGCTCGCACGGTAACCGGCCACGACTCGTCCCGCTCAATCGGGGAGCATGGTTCAACGAGGATCTAGTGTCCTGAGTCGTAGGTTCGTGCTGATGTCCCCGAGGCACTCGGCGTCATCTGGCCAGGACGCAGGATCAGGCACCCCCTCCGGCCCTTCGGGCCACCTC
>CBEVHI010000091.1:0-7906 GCA_965549635.1 uncultured bacterium
TGCTGGTTGCTGGTTGCTGGTTGCTGGTTGCTGGTTGCTGGTTGCTGGTTGCTGGCTGTGAACGCAGTGAGCCGCCTCACTGGTACCGTCTCAGCCGACTGGAGGTATGTATGGATCCCAAGCGGGTTGCCGAGCGAAGGTTTTCAGAAGTCGAGGGCGATCTCAAGAGCATCAGCCACTGGATGTATGAACACCCCGAGATCGCTTTCCAGGAGTTCGAAACCTCCGCCAAGCTCGCCGGGTACCTGTCCGAGCACGGGTTCAGTGTCGAGTATCCGGCCTACGGACTCGACACCGCCTTCGTGGCGAGAGCAGGGTCGGGGGGCCCCGAGGTCATCATCTGCGCCGAGTACGACGCCCTCCCCGGAGTCGGCCATGCCTGTGGACACGACATCATCGCTACCGCCTCGATGGGGGCGGGTCTCGCCCTCACGGGACTGACCGACGAGCTGGGCATCCGGGTAACCGTGCTGGGCACTCCGGCAGAGGAGATGAAAGGTGGCAAGGTCGATCTGATCAACGCCGGCGCCTTTGCGGGGGCCGCGGCTTCGATGATGATCCATCCGAGCCCCAACGACGTTCTCGACCCTTCCGTCCTGGCGGTCCGACATGTCGACCTCGAGTACCACGGCAAGGACTCACACGCTGCCGGTGCGCCCGAGAAGGGGATCAACGCCCTGGACGCGTTCGTTCAGGCCTACGTCAACGTCGCCACCTTGCGTCAGCAGATACTGCCGAGCGACCGGTTGCACGGCATCGTCACGCACGGCGGTGACGCGCCGAACATCATCCCCAGCTACACGCGGTCCTCCTGGTACATCAGGTCGGCGACGGCGGAGCGGCTCGAAGAGCTCACCAAGAAAGTGATGGTCTGCTTCGAGGCCGCCGCTCTTGCCACAGGGTGCACGTGGGAGACCTCCGAGATCGGCCATCCCTACGAAGACCTGGTCAACAACCCGGTGTTGACCGAACTCTTCGATGCAAACGCCACGGCGCTGGGGCGAACGATGGCTCGAGGCGCCGACGTTCCGAAGGCGGGGTCGACGGACATGGGGAACGTGAGTCATGTCGTTCCGGCGATTCACCCGTTCCTGTCGATCGACTCGGGCGACGCGGTCAACCATCAGCCCGAGTTTGCCGCAGCGACGATCGAGCCGGCCGGGGACAAGGCCATTCGCGACGGAGCGTTGGCGATGGCGTGGACGATCATCGATCTGGCCGTCGGCGACCGGTGGGAGGAGTTGTAGGGCACGGGGGCTGTACTTCGTATTTTGTACTTCGTAATCTGAAGAGCGGCCGGATCTCGAGATCCGGCCGCTCCACTGGCTACTGGCTCCTGGTTACTGGCTACTGGGACTGCTCTTCGCTTGCCCACATCTCCTTGATGGCACCGAGGCTCCCAAGGATGCCGCTGGTCTCGACCGGTAGGAAGATCTTTGTGGCCTTCCCGTCGGCCATCTGGGTCAGCGCATCGAGGTAGCGGATCGTGATCAGATCCGGCGTTGGATCCCCGGTGTGGATGGCACTGAAGACCCGTTCGATGGCCTGTCCCTCACCTTCGGCCACGGTCAGCTTCTGGTACTTGTCCGCCTCGGCGACCCTCTTGATCGCCTCGGCCTGGCCTTCTGCCTCGAGAACTCGGGCCTGTTTCACACCTTCGGCCTTGAGGATGGCCGAGCGCTTCTGCCCTTCGGCTTCGGTGACGACCGCACGACGCTCTCGCTCGGCCTTCATCTGCCGGTGCATGGCGCTGGTGACATCCGGTGGCGGCTCGATCCGCTGGATCTCGACACGAACCACTCTCGTACCCCAGACGTCGGTGGCGTCATCGAGGATCTGGCGCAGCTGCGTGTTGATCTTCTCGCGGGACGTGAGCGCCTCGTCGAGCTGAAGGTCACCGACGACGTTACGCAGGTTCGTCTGCGCAAGTTTCGTGGCGGCCAGGATGAAGTTGGCGACGTTGTACTTCAGCTTCACCGGGTCGGTCGCTTGGTAGTAGACGACCGCGTCGACTGTGACGACCACGTTGTCCTTGGTGATGACCTCCTGTGGTGGAACGTCAACCACCTGCTCACGCATGTCGACTCTCTTCATCGCTTCGATGAATGGAATGATGAAGTTCAGACCGGGGTCCACCGTGCGGCGATACTTGCCGAATCGCTCAATCAGTCCCTTTTGGTACTGGCTGACGATCTTGATGGCATTGGCCACATAGAAGATTGCGAATGCCGCAATGACGATCAGCAGGATGACTGCTGGTGACAAGTCCATAGCGCTACCTTTCTTCGACTGGTTCGACCACCAGCCGTGTCCCACGGACGCCGGCGACCTTCACCGTTGCGCCCTCTTCGATTCGTGTCATGTCCGTTGTGGCCCGCCACTCTTCGGTCTCCACCTTGACGCGGCCCTGATCGTGGATCGGCTCCACTGCCTCGAGGACTTTCCCCAGCGAGCCGATCAAGCGGTTCGCTCCGACCGAGGGTTGGGGATCGTCGGCCGGTGCAATCCTGCGAAGGCCAAGCAATGCGATCACCGATACGACCAGGAATGCCGCCCACTGAACACCCACCGCCACGTTGAGCCAGGCGAGCACAGCGGCCACGACGGCGCCGACGGCGAAGGGCAGGATGAAGAAACCGGCGGTGAAGACTTCGCCGACGGCGAAGACGAACGCCGCCGCGATCCAGACCCATCTCCAAAGCTCATTGTCCATTTCGTTGCTCCCTTGGTTGACTGCAGACAGTCCGATTGCCAGCACCGCGACGATGGCTACGAGGATGACGCTTCTGCGTGATCTGCGGTGCAGCTGCGTTCCGTTGGTGACCGATCTCCACGTCCGATCCGGGTCGGGGACCGGGTCGCGTTGCTCTTGGGCCCACATCTCGGCGAAGCGCGCCAGGTCGGGGCCGACGACGGCCTCGGGTGCCTTGCCCTCCTCGGCTGCCAGCCTGAGATGCTGTTCCAGTTCCGCTTTCATTTCCGTTGCCGCGCGACGGGGCACCTCTGTCTCGATCCAGTACCGCTCGCAGTCGGCGACGATCTGCATCACATCATTTGACACGGGCACCTCCTCTCAGCACGGCCTCCACTCCGTGTGCCAACTCCCTCCATGCTGCACTCCACTCTGCCAGCTTCGTCTCGCCGGAGGGTCGAATCCGGTAGTACTTGCGTTTGGGGCCTTCCTTTGATGCCACCTTGTATCCCTCGATGAGATCCTGCTTCTGCAGCCTGCTGAGGGAGGGATAGATGCTGCCCTCACTCACCAGGGCCAGTCCCCGCTGCTGCAACTTGCGCACCATCTCGTAGCCGTAGCTCGGCTCTTCCGAGATCACTGCCAGTAGGCAGAGATCGAGTGCGCCCTTGAGCAGCTGGGAGCTGTGTTCGACGCTCATCGGCCTCCTATCATGCTATGCACTATAGCAGGGGGACCCTTGCGTTGCAAGGTAGCGTCGTCACGCCCTGGTGCTGTGCCGATCAACCGAGGTCCAGGCCTTCTCCTGCTGCGTCGACATGGACGGTGTCGCCGTCGGTGAAGCGTCCCTCGAGGATGTCCAGCGCAAGGCGGTCCCCGATCTGCCGTTGGATGAGGCGTTTCAGCGGCCGGGCTCCGTAGATGGGGTCGTACCCGTGTTCGGCAAGCCAGGTCTCTGCCTCGTCGGTCAGATCGAGGCGGATGCGACGGGAGGCAAGACGGTCCCGCAAGTGGGCAAGCTGGATGGAAACGATCTGTTGCAGGTCGTCGATCGTCAAACGGCGGAAGACAACGACTTCATCGACGCGATTCAGGAACTCGGGTCGAAACGATGCCTTGACCACGGCCATGACCTGGTCACGCACGGCGTCATCAGGTGTGTCCGGTTCGATGAACTCCGATCCGAGGTTGGAGGTCATGATCAGAATGGTGTTCGAGAAGTCGACGGTTCTCCCCTGCCCATCGGTGAGACGGCCATCATCGAGCAGCTGGAGCAGCACATTGAATACGTCGTGGTGTGCCTTCTCGATCTCGTCGAGCAGAACCACGGAGTACGGACGGCGGCGAACAGCCTCGGTGAGCTGGCCACCTTCCTCGTAGCCGACGTACCCGGGGGGCGCTCCGATGAGCCTGCTCACCGTGTGCTTCTCCATGTACTCGGACATGTCGATGCGGATCACTGCCCGCTCATCATCGAAGAGGAACCAGGCCAGGGACCGGGCGAGTTCTGTCTTTCCCACGCCGGTTGGCCCCAGGAATATGAACGAGCCGACGGGACGGCCGGGATCGGACAGGCCGGCTCGATTGCGGCGAATGGCGTTGGCGACGGCGGTAACGGCGTCGTCCTGGCCAACGATGCGTTCATGGAGGTACTGCTCGAGGTGGACCAGCTTCTCGATCTCGCCTTCCATGAGCCTCGCCACGGGGATGCCGGTCCAGCGGGCGACGACCTCGGCGACGTCCTCGTCGTCGACTTCCTCCTTGAGCATGCGGGTGTCTGCCTGGAGCTTCTCCAGGTCGTGCTGCCGGTCGGCCAGCTCGGTCGCCAGCTGGGGAAGCCGGCCGTAGCGCAGCTCCGCGGCGCGCTCGAGGTCTCCACCACGTTCGGCCTGTTCGGCCTCTGCTTTCGTGTCTTCGGTCTGTGACTTGAGGCTGCGGATCCGGTCGATCGCCTCCTTCTCCAGCTGCCAGTGGGCGCGCAGGCCGCCGACCTGTTCCTGCAGGTCGGCAAGTTCCTGCTCGAGGTTCTCGAGTCGCTCGACAGATGCGGCGTCGGTCTCCTTCTGGAGCGCAGCACGTTCTATCTCGAGCTGTTTGATGCGCCGCTCCAACTCATCGATCTCCTCCGGCATCGAGTCGATTTCGATGCGCAGCTTTGATGCGGCCTCGTCGACGAGGTCGATGGCCTTGTCGGGCAGGAAGCGTCCGGTGATGTAGCGATCCGAGAGGACAGCCGCGCCAACGAGGGCGGCGTCGGTGATTCTCACGCCGTGGTGGATCTCATAGCGTTCCTTGAGCCCGCGCAGGATTCCGATCGTTTCCTCTACCGAGGGCGCCTCGACGAAGACCGGCTGGAAGCGTCGTTCCAGGGCGGCGTCCTTCTCGATGTGCTTGCGGAACTCATCGAGGGTCGTCGCTCCAATCATCCGCAGCTCTCCACGGGCGAGCATCGGCTTGAGCATGTTCGATGCGTCCATGGCACCTTCGGCGGCCCCGGCCCCGACGATGGTGTGCATTTCGTCGAGGAACGTGATGATCTCCCCCTGCGCCGACTTGATCTCGTTGAGGACGGCCTTGAGACGCTCCTCGAACTCGCCTCGATACTTCGCTCCCGCGACCATGGCCCCCAGGTCGAGTGCCACGATGCGCTTGCTCTTGAGGCCCTCCGGGACATCGCCATCGGCGATCCGGCGGGCGAGCCCTTCGACGATCGCTGTCTTGCCCACCCCGGGTTCGCCGATGAGGACCGGGTTGTTCTTGGTGCGCCGCGAGAGCACTTGCATCACTCTCCGGATCTCATCGTCGCGTCCGATCACGGGGTCGAGCTTCTGCTCGCGTGCAAGCGAGGTGAGGTCCCGTCCGTACTGTTCGAGAGCGTTGAAAGTGGACTCTGGGTCCTGAGAGGTGACACGTTGCGCACCACGAACTTCGGTCAGGCGCTGGAGGAGTGCCTCCGGCGCAGCCCCCAGCTCACGAAGGGCGGCTCCTGCCGGGTCGTCACTGTTGGCCAGGGCGAGGAGGAGATGGTCGACGGAAAGGTACTCGTCGCGCATCGATTGCTGTTGACGTTGGGCGTCCTCGAGCGTGCGAAGCAGCGCCTGTGACATCGACAGTTGCCCCCCGTAGACCCGAGGCAGCGTGTCGAGGTGCCGTTCCAGCGCAGCGCGAAGCTCAGGCGGCTGTACCCCGAGTCCGGTGAGGATGGGGTAGATGATCCCGTCGGTCTGGGCCATGAGCGCCAGGCCCAGATGGGCCGGCTCCACCGCCTGATGGTGTGCCCGCCTGGCGAGTTCCTGGGCATCGCCGAGCGCTTGCTGCGCCTTGTGAGTGAATCGATCGAGTTCCATGGCTCTTGCTTCCGGTAGGGTTTCACTGGTGCAAACACCGCATAGACTAGCATGATTCCAGAAAATCTGAGTCGTATGTTGTCAAGTTTGGAGGAGAGCGTGGAAGCGAAGATCCCGCAGGTATCGGTCATGTCCCTGGTCATGCAGCCTCCGGATGCGAACTCCAGTGGATTCGTCCATGGCGGCTCGATCATGCGGCTGGTTGACACGATCGCCGGGGTTGCCGCCATGCGACACGCCCAGTCGCGGGTAGTGACCGCGCAGGTGGACTCGCTGTCGTTTCTGGCGCCGGTGCACATTGGCGATGTCGTCACGCTCGAGGCCGTCGTGACTCAGTCGTGGCACACCTCGATGGAAGTCAAGGTGGTGGTCCATCGCGAGGATCCGATCGAAGCAGAACAGACGCTGACGACCACGGCGTATCTGACGATGGTCGCCGTCGACGGCGACGGTCATCCTGTCTCCATCCCCTCGCTGGCGCCGCAGACTCCAAGGGAGCGGGAACGGCAGCAGGAGGCCGAGGTTCGCCGGCAGGAGCGCATGCACCTGCGGGACCGTCTCGCGTCACCGTAGGGCTCGCTCGCGTCGCTCAGTCGAGAAGGGCGATTCGCCGGTTGAGAGCGTCGAGGACGGCGCGTACCGTGGCGAGAGAAGGGTCATCTTCTCGCACGAGAGCGCTGCCGACGAAGCGCTCGTCGAGGTTGGTGATGTCGACCTGAGCGAGGGCGACACGCAGGCTTCCAAGATCCTGCGTGGCGACCGCGCTGAGATCCAAGACGATGGCATCGTGTGCGACCTGTTCGACGGCGCGTAGGGTCGCTTCCCCGACCAGACGCGGTCGGGCGACCGGTTCGGCGACGCCGACTGCCTGACCGGAGTACTCCTCATCCTCCCAGGCGAGCGTCACGGTGACCCTGGCGTCGCTACCGTCGAGAGACTCTTGAACATGGACGATGACTGGGCGCTCTGACATGACCGGAGCCTACCGGATGCTCGCACCGGAGCATTGCATCAGTGTTCTTTTGGAGGTTCTCATCTCCTCTCCGCTCGAGACGAGGTGTGAGGCAACTACGCCTTCACTGCTCGGGTGGAAGCCCATGCACGCATTCGAGCAACATCCTCCGACCGTGACACCGACAGCGGCACAGTGGCATCGATCTCGCTGAGGACACGTTCGTTCGTGAGTGGTTGCTCGGCGGCAAGGGCCCGGTACTGGGCACCGACGATCGCCGTCTCGATCTCGGCGCCGGAGAAGCCGGTGGTGCGTTCCACCAGCTTGGACAAATCGAATTGTGACGGGTCACTCCCTCGCTTCGCAAGGTGTACCTCGAAGATCTCATGGCGTGCTTCGTCGTTGGGCAGGTCAACGAAGAAGATCTCGTCGAACCGACCTTTGCGAAGCAGCTCGGGAGGCAGGGAGTCGATCTGGTTGGCGGTCGCGACGAGGAAGACTTCCCCCGAGTGGTCTTGCATCCATCGCAGGAACGTGCCGAGAAGACGCCGGGAGACGCCGCCGTCCTGGTCTCCAGCGGCGAAGCCTTTCTCGATCTCATCGATCCACAGCACGGCCGGCGACATCGCCTCGATCGTCCGAAGTGAGCTCTCCAGTCGGCCTTCGGATTCACCGACGAACTTGCCGAACAAACGGGAGGGGTCGAGGAGCACGAGTGGGAGTCCCCAGGTGCGGGCAAGGGTCTTGGCGACAAGCGACTTGCCGCACCCTGGAATGCCGGTGAGCAGGATCCCTCGGGGCGGATCGAGGCCCGGAGCGCTGGACTCCATGGCGATGCGGCGGATACGAAGCCACGACTTCAGCCCGTCTAGACCACCCACTTCGTCGAGCGTTCCGGTCTCGGACTCCACGAGC